>WJKZ01000057.1 GCA_014728785.1 Candidatus Omnitrophota bacterium | reverse complement strand
CCTGCTTGTAGAGTGCTTTTCCCTGATTGAGCCTTTCTGGGCCGCAAAGACAGGTTCTATTCCTTTCTGGATGGCCTTTAACACCGTGAATTCTCTAAGAGCCGCAGAGAAATACATAAAAAGGAGCAGAGGCTATGATGAGATATATCTAATGGTAATGTCGAATGCAGTTGAAGGTATCGGTTCGGTATCGATTGAAAAATGGAACTCACTTGTAAAACGTGCCAGAAAAACCGGTGCATTAATCGGGGTTGATGAGGATAAATACCCCCGTGATTTAGGTTCTTTTATAAAATACCATAAGGATATGCAGGATAAAATCACAAACAGGTATTATACGCCTTGCAAGTTACACCTTAGTGATTTCTTTGATTTTGTAGAGAAAAAGAAGAGATATACTTTAAAGATAAGGGACGGATAAGTTTAAATATGCAGGAATCGGCTTTGCGAAAAAAGGCACCTCTATTGACTATATTGTTATCGGCATTGCCCGGTTTTTCTCACATTTATCTGGGCAGAATAAAAAAGGGTTTAAGCCTTTTGGTAATAGATACCGGGATGGTTTTGACTTTGATATTTGCCGATTCTTATATTATGACGGTAATTATGGTGAATATCTATTTTTTTACTTTTTTGCCGGCTTGCATTGAGACTTATCAAATTTCTAAATACGGGAAGGGCCGGACAGTCACCGAGTCGAGATGGTATGTGGTTGTATTGCTTCTTTCTACGGGTTTCAGCGCCCTGCCTCTCTTATGGCAAAGCAGCCTTTTCTCCCGTAAGGCAAAGATAGGCTGGACAGTTGCTGTTCCGGTACTGGCGGTAATTTTTTTTACATTTCTCATAAGGTACTGGAGTGTGATTGAAACGTTCTTTGGAAGTCTGTTCAGTAGATAAAGGTAGTGTTAAGTAAAAAAAGGATGTTGGAAATGAAAGATTATTGTTTTAAAATTTTATTATTGGGTTTGTTTGTTTTCGTTTTAAGCGGGTGTGCCAGTACAAATATTATATCCGCCGATGTGATTGACGACTCACTTTTAAGCGCAGCTACTGATCCCTACGATATTAAAATTGTAAGAGAAGAGCCTGACCCGAATATTTATGTAAAATTAGGGGAGATAAGCGCAAAGGGAGCAAGCAAGACTACCATTGAGGATGCTATGAGGAGGAAAGCCTCTCAGTGGGGAGCGGATTTGCTTTATATAGTAGATGAGCCGGAATTGTTCTCTGAGGAGGCTGTGAGTTCTGGAAAAGGGTATGAGTCCCCGATAAGACCTGTAGATATTAAGGTAACAGTCGCTCAGGCCTTTAAGAAAAAATTATGACCGGAAGCAGAAGTTATTATTTACAAGACCGGGGCTTAGAGAAGAATAAATTATTAAAATTTTATCTTTTTATAAAGGGGCCGTAATGGAAATCCAGGAATATTCTTTTGGAAAGATTAAAGTAGACGGCAAAACATACAAAAACGACTTGATTATTTTTCCCGATAAAATTCTCCCCGGTTGGTGGCGCAAAGAAGGCCATTCTCTCTTCCTGGAAGATTTAAAAGAGGTCTTAAGCTACCATCCGCAGGTACTTATTGTCGGCACCGGCGCATCAGGTGCTATGAAAGTGCCTCAGGAGACTAAGAAATTCCTGAGAGAAGAGGGAATAGAGGTGATTTCCCGGGATACTCGTGAAGCAGTGGAGATATTCAATAAAGAAATCAAAAAAAAGAAAAGGGCAGCCGGCGCATTCCATCTTACCTGCTGAATTCTGAATAGATTTATAGCATGCCTGTAGCAGTTTTTAAGGATTTTCATCTTACCTTCGGGGATTATTCTGATATAATAAATTTGTCGCAGAATTTTGAAATAATTCAAGGCAGCAGGAATCAAAATAAGATTTATTGAAATATTCAGAATTGAAACGGAAAAAGAGGTTCAGGGTATGTCTAAAAATAATTTTGAAGTTGAGATAAGAGAAATGATAATCGATGATATACCTTCTGTTTTTCATCTGGGCGAAAAACTATTCACTCCTCAGGATTTCCCTAACCTTTACAGGACCTGGGATGAGTATGAGGTGGTAAGCTATTTTACCAACGAGCCGGAATTGTGCATGGTGGCCTGCATAAAGGAGAGAGTCGTAGGCTTTGTAATGGGCTATTCGGTGGAGAAGGCCCGTTCTGCCTGGAGTTATGGTCACCTGGTCTGGCTGGGGGTAGCCGAGGATTACCAGCGCATGGGAGTGGCTCAGAAATTATTCAACCGGTTCAGGGACAAGATGGAGGAAGATAGAATTCGTATACTGCTTATAGATACCCAGGCGGATAACTTAGCCGCAATAAAATTCTTTAAAAAACAGGGGTTTTCCGACCCGACCGAGCATGTTTACCTTGCCCTCAATCTGGATGAATCACGCAGATAAAAGTATTTAGATGGGTAAAACCAATAAAATCAAAAAGAGACGGCTGGAGAAATTGGCTTGTAGCCTTATTGATATCTATAGCCCTTCCGGAAAAGAAGAAGAGGTTCTCTCTTTTTTATACCGCTATTTCTGCAGCTTAAAGATACCGGTGAAAAAACAAAAGGTAGATGAAAGCCGGTATAATCTGGTAATAGGAGATGAAAACAACAGGACGATTCCTGTGTTGTGCGGACACTTGGATACCGCTCCCGCCTTTAACCTGGACAGGTACGAATCGGTCAAAAAGCGTTATGTAATAGAAGGGTTGGGGGCGGCCGATATGAAAGGCGGCTGCGCCGCAATAGCTGAGGCTTTTGTTTGCTGGTATGAAAATTACCGTAAAAACCCTCCTCTTAACTTAATCTTTGTAGTAGGAGAAGAGGATACTGAGGATGGCATAGAAGAATTTCTTAAGGAATACAGACCAACCTGGGCGATAGTAGCCGAGCCTACTAATTTGGCAGTTTGCGCGGGGCATTACGGTTACCTGGAAGTAGAAATAGCGACTTTTGGTTACCGCAGACATGCCTCTTTGGCCAATACCGAGCATAATGCAATTTATACCATGTTCAGAGCAATAAAGAAGATAACTGACTTTCTGGATAAAGATAAAAAAAGTATAAGTTACAATATAAGAGATGTCCACAGCTCAGACGCCGGTTTTGCCGTTCCCGACCGTTGTTCGGCCTGGATAGATGTACATGTCCCTCCTTTTGAGCCGCTGGAGGAAGTTGCCGCCAATTTAAGGAATATTTTAGAGAAGGTTTTTACCAATCCCAGGGATTCTGTGAAGTTCCCTTCTTTTTATCCCGGTTATCAAATAAGTGCCGGGTTTTCTATACTGGGTAGCTTAAAGAATATCTATATACAGAAAGGTTTAAAGTGGTCAGTTGAGGATTTCAGAAGCCACTCGGATGCTAATATAATGAAAGTAAGCGGGGTTAAGCCTTTGATTCTGGGGCCGGGGCAGCTCGCTAAAGCGCATTCGGAGAATGAGTCTATTTCTATTTCTCAGCTGAAAACAGCTTCTCAGCTTTACTTTGAACTTCTGCAAAGTATTTCTCTTTCCTGAAGCCAGAGCGACGGGGACGTAAGGTTTTATTTTTAATCCAGCCTTCAGCTTCTTGAGGGAAAGAATAAAGCAGCATTGTCAGATATTTGTATTGACTAAAAGGGCCTTTTTTTGATAAACTAAATAGAAATTTTTTTCATTTACTCAGGAAGTATGTATAGCTTTTATATTAATAAAATGAAGAAAGAAGGGTTAAAGGTTACTCCCCGCCGCCGGGCAATAATTGAGTTTTTCCTCAAAAAAGACAGCTATCTTGATACAGAGACAGTTTGGAAGTCTTTGAAACCGGTATTCAGCCGTTTCGGCCTTCCGGGAGTTTACCGCAACCTCGAGCAAATGAGAAAAGCAGGTTTGCTTACCCGTATACAGGTTGCCGGGCGCAGGCGTTATTACGGTTTGTGCTCTAACCACAAAGGAGAACATCATCACCATATTATATGCGTAAAGTGCGGTAAAGTAGGGGAGTATTCTTGTTCTGATTTTTTTAAAAAAAAGCAAATAAACGGATTTAAAGTAACAGGGCATTTTTTGCAGCTAAACGGCCTTTGTCCGTCTTGTAAGGAAGATAAATCATGAGAAGTAACATATTCGCCATTTTGCTGGTTTGTTTCTTCCCCTTAACCGTTTATCCTCAGAAAGGGGAAGAAAAAGTAAAAGTTTCGGTCACGATTTTACCCGTGGCCGGTTTTGTTGAAAATGTCGGAGGAGAAAGGGTTGAGGTTATGGTAATGATTCCTCCCGGAGCAAACCCCCATACTTACGAGCCAGCGCCGGAGCAATTAAAGAGGTTGAGTGAGAGCCGTCTTTATGTAAAGGTTGGTTCGGGAATAGAATTTGAACTGAGCTGGCTGGATAAACTTATTTCTCTTAACCCTCAAATGTATATATGTGATGCTTCAAGAGGTATAGAACTTATTTATCCTGACTCTGCCGGCTCAAAGTGTGAGAGGTGCGGCCGGAGAGCAGACCCACACATATGGCTTTCTCCCCTTAAGGCTATGAAGATGGTAGAAAATATCCGCGATGCCCTGATAGAGGTTGATGGGGGCGGCAGAGAATATTATTCGCGGAATTCAGAAGATTATATAGAGAGATTGAGGAAACTCCATAAATATATAAAAAAGAGGCTGAAAGACCTTAAGGGAGAAACTTTTATGGTTTTTCATCCGGCCTGGAAATATTTTGCCCGTGAATACGGGCTTAAAGAAAAAGCAGCCGAAAGCGAAGGCAAATCTCTTACACCGGCAGAATTAATTTCTCTCATAACTTATGCCAAAAAAAACGGCATCGATAAAATATTCGTATCCCCTCAGTTTAACCGCAAGAGCGCAGAAGTTATAGCCGGAGAAGTTAACGCCAGGGTGGTCTCGATTGACCCTCTGGCTAAAGACTATATAGAAAATTTAGCTGAAATGGCAGATATACTGGCCGGAGACAGGAAATGAAAGAAGTAGTCAGCTTAAAAAACGTATCTTTTAGGTACGATGATGTTTTGGTTCTTGAAAATGTTAATTTATCTATTAAAGATAAAGATTTCATCGGTTTGATCGGACCCAACGGAGGAGGTAAAACCACTCTTCTTAATGTAATCCTGGGGTTTCTTAAGCCCTGCCGGGGAGAAGTTAAGGTTCTGGGGATGCCGCCCCGGGAAACAAGAAGTAAAATCGGTTATGTGGCTCAGAAGATGCCTTTTGAAAGATATTTTCCTATTAGTGTATGGGATGTAGTACTTATGGGATGTCTTTCAACGAAAAAGATATTTTCTTATTATGACAAAGAAGATAAGAAATCAGCCGAGGAAGCTTTAAAGCGGGTGGGAATGCTGGATTCGGCCGCCAAACAAATAGGCAGGCTTTCGGAGGGGCAACGCCAACGAGTTTTTATCGCAAGAGCCCTCACGGTAAAGCCTGAGATTCTGCTTTTGGATGAGCCTACTTCCAGTATCGACCTTTGCGTGGAGCAGAGTATTTATGAACTTTTGTCGGAATTAAAAAAAACTCTGGCGGTAGTTCTGGTTTCCCATGATATAGGGGTAATTTCTAAATACGTAGATAAAATAGCCTGTCTGAACAGACGCCTTTATTATCATGATTCCAAACAGATTGAGGTGGGTGATTTACAGGCGGTTTACCAGTGTCCTGTAGATATGATAGCCCATGGTTTTCCCCACCGGGTAATGGAGGAACACAAACGAGATGATTGAAGCTCTGCAGTTTGAATTTGTACAAAACGCTTTAATCGCTGCAATTCTTGTCAGTATCGCCTGCGGCGTTATAGGTTCTTACGTAATAGTGAAAAGAATAGTTTTCATCAGCGGAGGCATTGCCCATGCAGCTTTCGGGGGTATAGGATTGGGTTATTATCTGGGCATAAACCCTGTGTTGGGTGTTATACCTTTTAGCCTTTTTTCTGCCCTGGGGATAGGGATTTTAAGCAGAAAAAGCAAGCTTTCCGAGGATACTGCTATAGGAATTTTCTGGGCTATGGGGATGTCCGTAGGGGTGATTTTAATAGGGTTATCGCCGGGTTATGCTCCTGATTTGTTCAGCTATCTTTTTGGAAATATCTTAACCGTACCTTCTTCGGATATAATACTGATGGGCATATTAGACCTGATTATAATTTTAACAGTTCTGCTGTTTTTTAAAGAGTTTCTGGCTATATCTTTCGATGAAGAATTTTCGCGCATCTGCGGGCTAAAAGTAGAGGCTTTTTACTTCCTTCTTTTGTCACTTATAGCCCTGACGGTGGTGATGCTGGTAAGCGTTGTGGGTATAATTCTGGTTATTGCCCTTCTGACTATACCGGCTTCAATTGCAAGACAATATACTGATAGTTTAAAAATCATGATGTTTTTAGCTATTATAATCGGTATATTTCTTACGGTTTGCGGGCTTATATTTTCTTATTTACTTGATATTGCCTCCGGCCCGGCTATCATATTG
>WJKZ01000056.1 GCA_014728785.1 Candidatus Omnitrophota bacterium | reverse complement strand
GAGACAATAACATCTTTGAAAAAGGAAAACGAAGCCGAGGTAAAGGAGCTTACCTCGAAAATAGAGGAGTTAAGAAAGGAAAAACAATCGGCAGAAGCAGAGCTTAGAGAAAAACTTACCCTGGCCTCCAGAGAGAATAGCAAAACCGAAACCCGGCTTAAGTTGAAGATAACGGATCTGGAAGATACAATTGATACCCTGCAAGGCAAGATAGCATCTTTGGGTAAAGAGAGGTCTCCTAATAAGGGTCAACTTGAGTCTGATCTTACTTCTTCCCAAAACGCGCTTGAATCATTAACCAAGCAGAAAGAAATTCTGGAAAACCGTTTAAGGAATAAAATAGCTGAGTTAGAGGAAGAAAAGATACAACTCCGGACCGGTTTCGATGAAGAGATTACCGCCCTTGAGAATGAAAGAGATAATCTTAAAAAAGAATTGACGAATCTTAAAGAAAAAGGCACCAACAGAGAAGCAAAATTACAGGCTGAAATCAAGAATTTGGAAGATGAGCTGGATTCCCTTAGGGTTGAACTGGCTGCTTTTGAGGAAAACCGAAGGGTAACAAATAGTAATAGTGTTTCGGAAGTGCCGGCAGCACGAGTGGATACAGATACCGGGAGATTTGCTTCTTTTGAGATTGAAGAAGTCAGAGAAAAGTCTGCTGGAGGAGGAAAGGCAGAGAAAGCCGTAGCAGTAAGAGGAGAAGATATAGAGTATGATGACTGGATTCAGGAGTTAAATCAACGCAGGTTAAAAGTAGAATTGGACAGCAAGCTGAAGAGAGCGGAAATTTACATCGTTAACGGAAGATACAGAGATGCTCGCAGGACCCTGGAAGAAGTTATTGAACAGGATCCCCAGAACAGAGAAGCCCGGCGCCTTCTGGATTATATAAGAAACGATAGGTCTAATTTGGCTGAATAGGAGTAACCCTCAGTTTTCAAAAGCCAGAGGTTTTAAATATTTTATACTTTTTATTAATAAATGCCCGATCCTGTAAGGTTAACCGCACCTTTTATTTTCAACCATAATTCTTTTGAGTATTTCTTAAACCAGCTGCCTGCCGAAAATATTAAAGATACCGTTATAGTGCTGGATTTAAGCCTGCTTTCAAACATAACACCCTACACTCTGTTAAATTTCCTTATTTTATGCAATTATCTAAAGAGCCTCAGCGTAACTGTTGAGATTGATTTTTGCGAAAACCTTAAAATGCTTTCATATTTTAAAGAGTGGGGGTTTTTCGGTTACACCGATGCCCTATTAAGAAACAGCGGCTCTCAACAGTCTCCGCAACTTCTGCAGGAGGAGTACAGGGATATTTTGGTAAAAGTTATGCCGGTAAGGCAGGAAAACGATATTTATGAGGTAATAGGGCTTTTGAGAGAAAACTTAAATTTCTCTGCGGATAAATCTACCGATTTGGCTGTAGTAATATCTGAAATTTCTCAAAATATCCTTGAACACAGCGATTCTTCGGGATTTGTTGCCATAACCGGGAGAGCTGATAAAAAGAACAGGCAGATGCTCAATATTTGCATTGCCGACGATGGTATAGGGATGAGTGTAAGCCTTAAGGAAAAATTAGCGTATTTTGACAAAAGGTATTTAGACGGTATAGCTATATATAAAGCTTTCTTCGAAGGTATTTCGAGATACAATGATTTGGGCAGGGGGAACGGCATAATAAAGACAAAGGGAATTATAGAAAAGCATAAAGGAAAAATGAGCCTGCGCTCGGGTAAAGCAAAAGTATGGGGTAATATTGCAGCCTGGCAGATAGAAAGGGTACTCAGAAAAAGACTCAGGTACATGCCCGGTACCCAGGTTAATATAGCCTTCCCCCTATAGCCTTCCTGCAGTGTTTGAAACTTGCCTTTTGTAACACTCATTTTATCAATAACTTATAAATAATATAATCCCGGTTTTGTGAAAAATTTACTTGACAAATAAGTTATGGATGATATAGTTTAAATGATTCAATTGATTAATTTGAAATATGGGACCCCTCTATTCAATTAAATTGAAGGATATTGCGAAGGAAAAATTAGCGTATTTTGACAAAAGGTATTTAG
>WJKZ01000004.1 GCA_014728785.1 Candidatus Omnitrophota bacterium | reverse complement strand
CGCTTCTGTCTATACAGCTTAAATCCGCCAAGCTCTCTTCTCCTTCTCCCTCAATCAGAATATCGAAGTTTTCGAATATGTTTCGGTTAACCGGTAAAAAATCCCTTATGCCATCAATTAATACCCTTTTAAGGCGGGTAACTTCAGCTCCGCCACCTGCTATAAAAATACCGGGACGGATTTTTTTTAAGAAATCGGCCAATAGCAGACTCAGGTTAAGGCTGGACATAAATAACGAAAAACCTACTATTTCAGGCTCCACGGACAGAATTTTTTTTGCTGAGGCGGGTATAAACGAACCTAAATAAGGTAAGACATCTTTTTCGAACTTCTCGGGAATAATAAAATGCTCCGGGTAGTTGAGCTCCCAATACTCCTTATGGGGAAATATCTTATAAAGCTCCAGGCTTAAATCAAAACACTTAACGTTTATCCCTCTGCGCATTAAAAAACCCTTGAGGTAACTTATTCCTACAGGCGGCTGTACTGCACCCCACCCCGGGCACATAATCAGAGCAACATTGATTTTTTCTTTCTTCTTTTTAAAAAAGGGCAGTATCATATCAATGCTTTTTTGAAAATAATCTTCTTTTTACGAATATATCCCGGAATTCAATAAAGGCATCCCGGTAAGAACACCATTGCAAACACGGAGATTTACATTTTTTAATTAGCTTTCTGTATTTCTTTGCTTCTTTGGAAAACCATAAATCTTTTAAAGAATCTTTTTTTACATCACCGAAATTAGCAACATATTCATCCTGGCTTACGCAGAAATACACCTTACCTTCCTGAACTATCTGCAAACGGTTATAGCCGGCATAACAAGGGCGCTGCCGGATAGAAGCCTTTCCCCTAAAGTATCTTTTGATCATATTAAGGTTTTTAAAATCATTGGCTATAAGAGCGTAATTCTCCGGTGACTTCTTTTTGTAGGCTATGAGCTTATCGATGCTACTATCAAGGGCTGTCAACCTTTCTCTGCGGATAAGAGGCGCGGATTCATCTCCTCTCTTGGTCTGGTCAATATTATTGATTACAACCGGCTGGAATATCACCCTCTCTATATTTTCCTTTTTACACAGCTCTACGACATCTAACAGTTCTTCTAAATTTTCATCCATTATAGTACAAACGCTGACTATTTTGGGAAACTCCTTCGATAATTCCTTTTTAATAAGATTAAGCCTGTCTATATTATCTGTAATTTTTCCGAATACTTTTTCTCCTCTTATCCTGCTGAATGATGCTTCAGAAGCTGCGTCCAGGGAAATGCTTAACCAATCAACTCCGGAATCAATACATTTCCTTATATTGTCTTCGTTGAGCAAAACTCCGTTGGTAACAATTATGGTGTTCAGCCCCAAACTCCTGGCGAAAGATATTAACTCGAATAAATCTTTTCTCAAGAAAGGCTCCCCGCCTATAAATAGTATATTGTCTACCCCCATCTCTTTGGTCTCCTTAATTAACTTCCCGAAAGTGACCGAATCTATTTCAATCTGGCGCCCCTCGCCTTTAAGACGGTTCATCTGTTCATGCATACTGCACATTTTACAACGCAGGTTACACCGGAAAGTAAAGTTTACCTGAACCATATCGGGAGGACATAAAGGATAATCTATTTTTCGGGAAACCCAAAATAGAAGATTTTTTCTTGCTAAATTATAAAAATATTTTAAGTCCATTGTCTATCCCGGTAACTGTCTGATTTAGCCTTTATTTTAATTCTTCAGTCGCAGAAGCAGGGTAAAAGACAGGGCCAGGAACATTCCTGTACCCGGGAAAAAGCCTTTTGCCGTTGCCTGCTTTCAATAATATCTTTTAAATTCTGACGCCTTATATCACCGTAAGAAGAAAAACAGGTAGTAAATTTACCTTCGTTTGCCATAAGAAAAGTATTGCCGGCTGATTCGCAGCGTATATTCCTGTTAAGTAAATTACCTCTATAATAAAATTTAATTAAATTAAGATTCCGGGAAGAATTTTTAATAAATGAGGAGTTTTTCTTTTTAAAAGCTATAAGACCGTCAATAACCGAGTCCAATACTCCCAGCCTTTCTTGAGGTATCCAGAACTCAGATTTTTTCCTCTCAGCCATCATAAGATTATTGGGCAACAGGGGCTGAAATTGAAGCGAGTCGGCACCTAAATCCTTAACAAAATCAGCTAATCCGGCTAACTCTTCCAGATTCTGATTGAGTATAATTGTTATAACGTTAAAGCTGACACTTGGTTTATAATTTTTTAAAGAAGAAAGGGATTTGAGAGCATCAATTGTCTTCTGCCAGGCGGAATCAGAGTTTCTTATATAATTATGCAAATCAGGACGGAGAGAATCCAACGAAATTGACAAAGATATTACATTATCCTCTAAATAAGATTTAAGCCCCTCCAAATATTCCTTAACCAATAAACCGTTACTGAGAATCCCCAGGTTTTTTATGCCTTTACCTGCAGCATAGTCAAGTAAATCAAAAATATCTTTGCGTAATAAAGGCTCTCCCCCGGAAAAAGCTATATCCTTAATACCTGTCTTTACTGCCTCGTCTAAAACTTTTTTTATAAGGTCAGAATCTATATCCTTTTCACTTGTTTTCCATATATCACATATCCTGCAGTTCAGGTTGCAGGAATGGGTTATATCAAGAATAAGGAGTCGGGGTAGTTTTGCCTGAATACTATTTATTTTTCCGGCTTCTCTTGCTATTTTAATCAATTCGCAGATATTCCCCCACAGATAAAAAAATTTATGAAAACAAAAACATAAAAAAATACAAGCTTTCTCAAAGATATTCTTAATTTTATGTTTTTTTATAAGCCTTTTACTTAAAAGATAAGAGAAACGGGGGATCTTAAGAAAGTTTAACAAAGTTTTGGGCCAAAACCTGTAAAGAGAAGAATCAAGCTCTTTCAACAGGGGATGGTCGCGATGGATATGCTGAACCAGTAAATTACCCCGCCCGTATATATAAGATTGTTTAAGGAAACTGTAAAAAGAAGTATCTCGATGGTGGGCCACTTTTATACTTTTGTCCCAGATAAAACGATGGCCCCTCTTGAAAAGCCTCCAAAAAAATTCCAGGTCTTCTCCGCCGGGAAAAGGAAAATTACTATCGAACCTGCAGGAATCGAAAATCTGCTTTTTGAAAGAAACATTGCAGGTGGGAAAAAAGACTATTTCGGTTTTGCCTTCTATATCGGTCTCTATACTGCAGGTGCTCAAAAACTGGCTTACTAAAATCCAGGATTCCCGCGTAGCGGAAACTGTATCTCCCCCTATTATTCCTGTCTCCGGATTAGCACTATGTGCATCGATTATTCTTCTCAGCCATTGTTTCTGGACGGTACAATCATCATCAATAAAGGCTATAAAATCCCCTTGAGAATTTTCAATGCCCAGATTCCTCGCCGCTGCCGGCCCTTTACGGTATTGAGACAGATATTTTAAATTAAAATTAGCTGTATAAGAATTTATAAGTTTTTTAAGCGGGGGCCTGTCTCTGTCGTCTATTACTATTATCTCAAAATCTATTTCATCTGTCTCTTCAGCTAATATGGAATCGATGCATTTCCTTAGCTTTAAATCCCTGCCGCAAGTAGGTATTATAACTGAAATATCCATAATTTCCGGTTATATCTTCTCCGACACCATGATGTCTCCGCTGAAATATTCATATTCTCCCGGTTCTATAATCTTCTTTTCGGATTCTAAATACTGCAGGAGCCTTCCGCGGTGATAAAGGTCAGAATTGACTACATTAAGTCTCCCTTTTTCCAGATTAGAAAACAATCTTATAAAAGGCAAAACCGGTTCCTCACCGGGGGCGGGGGCTAACCCTATAAAGGATTTTTTGGCAGAAGGCGCCGGAGCCGAATAAACAATCTGCCAGTCATCGTCTATTCCTCCCACAAAAGAAGGTAAAACCCCTTTACGGGAATCACTAAACCATTCTTTATATTTCTCCGAAACCATAATATTCGCCTGGAATCTGTCTATCTCGATGCTCTCCTCCACAGACATGCTTATATTCCAGTGAATACAGCTATTATCTATATTTATCTTCCACAACTGAGCAAGCGGTAAATATACCCATTTCAGGAAAATCTCAAGATGCTTTTCCGAATAATCCCGTATTTCCCAGACAGCGCCGGAAGACGAATCATACCAGTAGCCTTTAAACCTCAAAGAAGTATAAAAACCCATTTTTTTGGTTATCTCTCTTTCTTTACTGCAGAGAGAAATTTTTTTATTTTCAAAATTAAGAAAGAAATTTCCCAGAGATAAACGCCCTCGCCCGACACTTCTAATTTCCCGCAGCTTTTGACCTAAAGAAAAACAGACCTTGCAAAAAGGGTAAATCCCGGGAGAATAAACCATTCTGTCTTCGGGCTCTACTCTATCAATCCTTATAATACGGGACCTGAGAGAAGTATCGGAATTAAAAATCTTGGCAAAAACTTCCGGCCTTTTAGAAAGGGTAACTGAGAAGTCCGGTATTTTATTTTCTGAGTTTTTTACGGTAATTTCGCCTGAGGGGACGCACTTCTGCAAAATATCCTTTTCGAAATCATCGAAACCGGCAGGAAAATTGCCGTTACCGCACTCTGTAAAAAAAACATCATACAAAGAGTTCAGAGTAAAAATCATATACTGCTCACTGATTTCCGTCTTCTCTAAAACCTGGTGTTTAACTTCTACGACAAAAGAATCGGAAGAGGTCTTCTCAATTTCCCAAATCTGAATAACAGGAAAATTATTCCATCCGCCTCTGGCCTGGATTTTAAAGCTGTTTTTCTTTACCACCTCCCAGAAAGCGCCTGATGAAGATATAAAGCGCTTACCTGTATTTAAAACGCAGTATAAATGTTCGTTTTTGGTAACCGGCTTCTCGCCATATTTAATGATGCACCTTCCTTTTTCAAACCTTAAAAGACTGTGGTGGCCACGCAGGGACTTTTCATCTTTTACACTCTTTACATATTCACCGGTTTGCTGTACACTTACCAGTATTTTCCCGGAGAAAAAGACAAAACGCCCCGGGGTTGCCTGACGGCCTCCAAACCCTCTCATCCGGTATTGTAATATACGGGAATTATTAAGAAAATCGCCGTTAGAAATCTGGGCTTCTACCTGCAGCGAGCGGTTATCCTCTTCTATAATGAAAGAAGGCAGGGATATAACCCCTTTGGTCTCTTCTACACCTATACATTTTCTGGATACACCTTCAGCCAGCAAAGGATTCCAGCCACTGTCACTCGCCTTTATGGGAGAAAAATCTCCTTCCTCCTGAGAAGTCACCCACTTTCGGTAATTTTCATCCAGCATGATATTTATAAAACCTTCATTTAAAGATGCCTCTTCTTCGGTTTCCATAGTAATATCGAGCTTGATCTCCTCCGGAGAAACAAGCTCTAACCGCCATACCTGTTCGGCTATCACCTGATAAAACCTGCCTCTGCAGAGCAATACATTATCTTTTTCTTTTTCCACGCTCCACTCGGCCTGGGTAGAATTATACCAACTGTGTCCCAAGGAAAAATTAGAATAGATTCCTGATGCCCGCGTAAGAAGACGCTCGTTATGATTAACAAAAAGCCGTCCGTTGTTAAAGACCAAGCTCAAATTTCCGATGCTCAATTGATTTACTCCGCTTTTTTCTCCTACCATCTGGGTATAAAAAGGTATCACTTCCCTGAAAGTACCGTCTTTTATAATTCTGCCTTCTCTCATAAATATAGCCCTCTGGCATATTCTCTCGATAATATTGGTATCATGGGATACCACCAGGATGGTTTTCCCGTCATCTTTTAATTCGAAAATTTTTTTGAGACACTTTTTTTGGAATTCCTGGTCTCCTACCACAAGTATATCGTCAATCAGAAGAATATCCGGGTCTATATGTATGGCGAGAGAAAAAGCAAGCCGCACAAACATCCCCTGAGAATAACATTTAACAGGGGCGTTTATAAATTTGCCTATGCCGGCAAAATCAGCTATTTTTTTAAACCTTTCTTCTATCTCCTTTTGATTCAATCCGTAAATTCCTCCTAAAACGAATATGTTTTCCCGTCCGGTCATTTCCAGTTCGAAACCGGCTCCTACCTCGAGCAAACACCCTACTTTTCCTTTGACCGAGATTCTGCCCCGGTCGGGCCTCAGTATCCCGGCAATTACTTTAAGAAGAGTGGACTTCCCGGCACCGTTGGCGCCAAAAATGCCAAAACTTTCCCGCTCCTGCACAGACAGATTTATATCTTTCAGAGCCCAGTAATTCTCCCAGTAAGATTGTTTGTTCTCTACAAATTTAATTCTGTACATTTCCCAGACATCCTGAAGTTTTATGACTTCCATAATATCCTTTTTTATTTTTTAGGGTAAGAAATTAAATCCTCTTTACTATGTGATGTTCCACTTTATTGAATATTAAATAACCTGCAAATAAAGAAAACAAAGACAATGAAAATGCTAATAATAAATGGGCTGCAGAAGGAATAACCGCCCTGAACAACACATCTCTGTATAGCTCAACATAGATAGTCATTGGATTAACCAGACAAATCCAGCGGTAGGAAGCAGGTACCATCTCCAGAGAATAAAATATAGGGGTCATCCAAAACCAGAATAAAAGCAGAACCCCGAGTAAATGCGAAAGATCCCTGAAAAATATATTTATGCAGGCGAATAACAAACCTATTCCCACAGTAAATATAAGATGAGCAAATATTATAACCGGCAGCCATAAAATCACATAGAGTACCTGAGGATTGGAAAAATAAAAAATCAGAACAAGAAACAAAAATCCTAAAATAAAATTCAGGAAATTAGACAGTATTACCGAAACAGGTATAAATTCATAAGGAAAATTAAACTGTTTAAAGAGGTTGGATTTGCTCACAAAAGAAACGGTAACTTCCGACAAAGAAGTAGAAAAGAAAAACCAGGGGATGATGCCTGCCAGAGAAAATACAGGAAAATTATCTATATCTATGTTTATAACTTTAGTAAATACAAAACTTATAGCCAGCATTACCAGGATTGGAGTTATGGATGCCCACCATATACCCAAAAATGAATTTACATATTTGGCTTTCCATTCTTTTATGGTCATATGCCATAAAACCTGCCTCTGAATAAAGATGGTTCTAAAAATCCTTAACATATGTTTTTCCCGGCGGCAGATTTATGCCCGGTCACTTTTTTGATAACATTACCGGCTGTCGCCCTGGCTTCAAGGATAACATCCTCCATGGACATATAGCGCCAACTCCCAAACCTGCCTATAGAAATAATCCCTCTGTTTCTCAGATGATCCAGTAAAATTTTACGTGCCCCGGCCCAGTTAAAATCATACACCGGGTAGGCATACACTATGTCATTAACTAACTCTTCTTCTATGCAATCTCGTGAGGGTATTATATCACTTTTTATCAAGTCCTTTACTATCCTGTCTATTATATTTTTGCGTCTCAGGCGCCTGGACTTAGAATAAGATATCTCGATATAAAGAGAGCTCCGGTTGGGGGGAGAAATGGTGTTGGAAAAGTTATGAGGAAAACCTACTCTGAAGAATTTGTATTTTTTTTCAGGGAAATATATCCAATGCCAACCGGGTTTAATTATTCCCTTTATTCCCAAATTAAGATTAAAAATAGATACCCATTTGAGATCCTTAAAAAAGGGGGTTATATCCTTAGATAAATTTTTTACTATCTTTTTCATAGACGGTAAGGGGGCGGTGGAAATCAGAAAATCATATCTTTTTACAGCACCGTTGGTAAATACTATCTCCTTTTTAAGAGTATTTATCTGTTCTACTTCGTGATTTATATGGATGTTACGCCTTAAAGGTCCGGCAAGGCCTTTAATTAATTCTTCTATTCCGCCCCGGCGGGGATACCAAAAAAAAGAATGGTATCCAAAATTTCTTTTACTTTCTTCAAGAGTACCGTCTATAACCTGTTTTAAATTCGGCAGAACTATAAAGTTGTTTACCCATTCATAGGAAAGTTTGGCCGGATCGAGCGTCCAGAATTTTCTGTTATAAGGGTACATAAAATAATCGGTTATGCCGTTGCCTAAATTAAATCTGCACCACTCAAGAAAATTATGCGGTTTCTTATCCTTTCTGGAAGTACTGGCTTTAATAAAATCTACCATGCATTTTTTTACTATTCTGGGAGGAAGACCGTGAAGGTTGACCTGGAAAGGGTAATGGGTGGAGGTATCGAACGTATAGACCCAGGCATTTCTTTTATGCTTAACCAGATTGTTTTTAAGGATTCCTTTCAGGAAAGGCAAGGTTTTTTGGTTTTTAAAATGCAGTAGATGACCGCAATAATCAAAGGTAAAACCTTTGGATTCTACTGATTTGCATAAACCTCCGACACGGGAATCCTTCTCAAATACCTCGCTTTTTATCCCGGCAGATCTCAAAAAATAGGCAGTGGCAAGTCCGGAAATGCCTCCGCCGATTATGGCTATTTTCGGACTTTTGTTATTTTTCATAAATCTAACTAAAATAGATGTTTCTATTGTATCAAAAAGTCAAAATAATTAAAATATATATATAAATTTTATAAGTTATTAAATCTTCTAAATTTTAACATATACGGAGGCAATTAACCACTAAAGCCTGGAAAATGGCATTACTCCTCAATGTGGTATTATTTAAATTGGAAGTATTAAAATAAAAAATTAATGCTAAAATATACGTGGAATCCATAATCAAACCTCTGTACCGATTATGCTTTTGTCGATAGTTATACCTACCTATAACAGCGAAAAGTACATTGAAAAATCACTTCAGTCGATTTTTTCCCAGGATATAAAAGATTGCGAAGTGATAACCGTAGATAACGGCTCAGACGACGGAACGGCAGAAACAATAGAAAATATTTTTTCTTCCGTTATTTTGATAAAGGAAAAAGAAAATAAAGGAGCTTCGTATGCAAGAAACCGGGGATTGGATGAAGCTAAAGGAAAATGGATAATGTTTATGGATTGCGACGTAGAGCTGGAAGCCGGCTTCATCAAAACATTGAAAAACATAATAGCAAACAATCCTTCGATTCCGGCCATAGCTCCCGAAATAATAGACATCAACACCTCAAAAATCATGTCCTGCGGGTTATACATAAGCCTTATAGGGAGGGTGTATGACGTAAATAAAGGGAAAGACCCTTCCTGTTGTAAGGTCAAAAGAATACACGGGCCAAGTACGTGCTGCGGTATAGTGCAGAGAAAATATTTGGAAAAAATTAAGGATAGAAACTATTTTGATGAAGATTTCTTCTTCCTGTTCGAGGACGCAGACATGGCCTGGAAAATGAAAAGAAAAAGATACAGATGCTATGTATTCCCGGAACTGGTGTGCTACCATAAAGGAAACAGCTCTAATACTACTCCGGATATGAGACGTTTTCTTTGTGTAAGAAACAGGTTCTATATGATATTCAATAATTGTAGAGGGTGGAGGCTTTTTCTGTTTTTTCTGATTAGTTTTGTTTATGATATCCCCAGAACACTGCATTTTTTTCTCACCAGCAGATACAGGATGGAATTATTGAAAGGTCTTCAACAAAAATACCGGGACAGTGGCGGAAAAATATGAAAAAATTATTATTGTTTTCCTCATCTTCCTCTCTGTATGGTTCAGAAAGGGGGCTGCTTAATTTAATAGAAGCATTGTATAACAGGCATAAGCTTATAGCGGTAGTACCTGCTAAAGGAGAATTGATAGAAAAAATAAAAAGGTATTATCCTGAAGTCGAGATAAAAAAATTACCCCTGCCGGTTCTGGCTCTTTCTTACTCCCCTTTTTACTATTTTAATTTAGCGGTGTTGAGCCTCCTGGTCCTGATTTATTTTATACCTTTTATACTTAACAGGAAAATAGACATTATCTGTACAAATAACCTTCTCTTGCCGGTTTCCGCCTTAACCGCAAAGATTGCCAAAAAAAAACATATATGGTTTGTGAGAGAGTTCTTCCCTTATTCGTTGTTTAACAGGATATTAGCCGGAATCGTCCTGAAATTTTCTGATGAAATAATCTTCCAGTCTTATTTTATAAAGAAAAAAATCGGCATTACAAACAGAGGTAAAGTAATCTATGAACCCTTAATCGAAAACAGATACAAATTATATGAAAGAGCAGCTGCCCGGAAATACTTTCAGCTTCCCGGGGATAAAATAATTATTTCCCTGATATCCCGTATACACCCAAACAAAGGACAATACGAATTCATTAAAAAATTCACAGATTACTTTTATGAAGACAATGACGTAATTTTGCTTTTAGCCGGTGATATATCTTTTTCCTCTCTGAGAAACATGCTCTATAAAAGAAAAATACTTAACTTTATCCGCAGCGCAGGAAACGGAAAAATAATATTCAAAGGGTTTGTGGCCGAAATCGATAAGATGATATCTGCGGTAGATATTTGCGTCTTTCCTT
>WJKZ01000055.1 GCA_014728785.1 Candidatus Omnitrophota bacterium | reverse complement strand
TTCTTTTACCCAAAAAAACTATCCAATTAGATATATAGACAAACTCTCAAAATTGTGTTATCTTTATTCTAAATCTAAATAATCCCTGTAGGTGCGATGAATTGGCGTAAAATTAAACTATTCATTAAATTTCACTGGTTGGGTATAGTAATTGCTATTGTTTCTGCTATCGTAGGGTTTACCCTTTTTATATTCTTGCGCAACGCAATTGTGGCATGGGCTGATTCTGAATATTATTTCAAGAAAACTCTCTTCGCTCAATATGCCTTCTTCCTTTATGTTCTGTTGGTAGTCCATCTTATAAGTTTACCCTTGACCGGCTTTTTGTGGATGTGGATACAAAGAGGCGGTTTACAACGAATGGGGCGCCTCCATAAACAGACAATTAAGGGGAAAGATATCCAGATAAATTGGTCTGATGTTATTGGGATGGATGAAGTAAAGGTGGAAGCCAAAGAGATCGTTAATCTGATAAAAGACAGAAGAGCTGTCCATAGAGTCGGAGGAAAAATTATAAGAGGCTTGCTTTTGCTTGGCCCGCCCGGCTGTGGGAAAACTTATCTTGCTAAGGCGATTGCAACAGAATGCAACTTACCTTTTCTGAGCGCATCGGGGTCTGAATTTGTTGAGATGTATGTAGGTGTTGGCGCATCCAGAATTCGCAAACTATTTAAGCAAGCAAGGCACGCTGCTTATGCCGAAGGCGGGTGCATTATATTTATCGACGAGGTAGATGCTTTAGCCAGAAGGCGTACCACTGGTATCAGTGGCGGACAATCCGAGTATAACCAGACAATTAATCAGCTTTTGGTAGAATTAGACGGGCTTAAAGAATCGGAACAAAACATAGTTGTGGTTGGGGCAACGAATGTTAAAGAAAGCACGCTGGACCCCGCTATCTTGAGGCCCGGCCGATTCGATCGCAAAATTTATGTAAGCCTCCCTTCTCTGGAGGAAAGAAAGAATATATTTGCATATTATCTTAACAGAATAGAATACGACAAGACCCAGGTTGAAAACATTCGTCTTGCTCGTTTATCTGCCGGCCGCTCGCCGGCAGATATTTCCAACATGGTAAGGGAGGCAGCACTGATTGCGGCCAGAAAAAAGAAAGAAAAAGTTCAGCTTGACGATTTAACCGAAGCTCTGGAAAGAATAGAGTTAGGTTTGCGCCATCCGGCAAAATATACGGGAGATGAGAAACAATGGATTGCCTATCATGAAGCAGGTCATGCCTTGGCTTTATATTTATGCGCCCCCCACAGAGAAATAGCTAAAGTCTCTATAATTCGGCGCAAGGAAACCGGCGGAGCGATGTGGGGTGCTCAAATCGGCGAAGCAATGCCTAAGCAGGAAGAGTTGATCGGCAATATAAAGGTATGTTTAGGTTCATATGTCGCTGAAAAATTAAAATTCGAATATACTTCCTCCGGGGTTGATGCTGATTTTGATTCAGCATTGAAAACAGCTTACAATATGGTTTGGCGCTGGGGAATGGGGCAAAGTGGTTATCTTGGTAATTTTGACCAGTTATTACGTGAGGGCGGTCACATTTCCTCTGAAACCAGAAAACGCCTGGATACGGATATCCAAATTATTTTAAATAATTGTTTGCAGGAGGTTACGAATACTTTTCAGGCCGAAAGAGATATTCTGGATTATTTTTCAGAACAACTCATGGAAAAAGAAGAATTAAATTATGAGCAAATCGAAGAAATTTTTAATAAATTCAACAAAACTCGCCCTGGCAGGTAGTCTCCTTATTTTTCTCTCAAGTTGCACGCTTCAAAAACCCTCTTTTAAAGACGGTCAAATAGCGCAAAAAATAAAAGAAGCTGTTAAAGAAGGTCTACGGGAAGAGCCGGTTATTCGCATGACCGATAATGTTTTATATATTTATATCCCCGTTGCCAGGGATGTCCTCAGGATTATCCGGGCTCAAGGTAACCTCTCTGAGAAAGAACCGGAGGCCGATTCTTTTCATACTTTCAGCAGTGATTACAAAGATAATATTTTTGTAGTTAGATATACTACTAAAAAGTTTCCCCCAACGGAGTCATTTTATAAAAATATCACTTTTAATTTTACCCCTCATGTACAAAATATACAGCGGCGGGTTACAAATATTCTTCATGGGATAACCGGAGATATTCCGGAAAAAATTGATTTTTTCGTAATAATTGTAGCTGACATTTACGGGGGGATAGAGATTAAGCAGACAATGTATAAAACGGATTTTAAGCGTTCGGCAGTGGGGGCTTTGCCCTGGATGGAATTTAATAAACGAGTATTAGTGGAAGTAAGAGGTGATACGGAAATTATGCGAGACGTTCGAGGCAGCCATATCGATTACAAAAATATAGAATTGCCGGATTTCATAGCGGATATTTTAATCTACAATCTATCCCAAAAAAGAGAATTTAAAGAAGAAAAATATACTGATTACATCCAGAAAGTTTTTTACAGGATTGTTACCGATTACGATTTTGAGAATTATAGGTATTTACTCCTGGAAGATCCCATGAATGAGAAGGAGACTATTTTATTTCCTTTTGACATAAAAAAGAAATTCGAAAAACCAAACTGAGTTAAACAACTTTGGGAAAATTGTGTAATTGTATTTCCATTATGGTGAATCTGCCTGATTCCTGAAATGGGCATTTC
>WJKZ01000054.1 GCA_014728785.1 Candidatus Omnitrophota bacterium | reverse complement strand
CTTTATATCTGGGGAAAATATTTTTTTCGGAGATAAGTACCCCGATTTTTGGTATAATTGCTTTCTTTATTTGCCTAGGATATATATGTATAGCCGTAGGTTTGTTCAGATTGAAACGGTGGGCTTACCAGTTATTTTTTTTGATATTAGCTCTAACTCTATCTTTACAAATTTTATATGTATGTTTGGTAAATTCAGAGATTAATTTTTTCGAATCAATATTTAGATTAACTTTAACTTGGGTTTCTCTAGTTGTAATGTCACTCGCAGGCATATCCACTCTTATCAGAAAAATGTTTAGTAAATAGGTACAAAGCCCTAATATCTTTAATCACCGCAATCTTCACTGAATCGCTGTAATCATCTATATATAGAAAAAATCTTTCCTCATGTTAAAATACATTGAGGCAGAGATATGAAACGGAGTATTTTTCTTGTAAGTTTAATAGCTTTTATATTTTTATTTTTTTTCGGACTGAATGTAATTAAAGAAAGCAGCCAGAGTTTTGAATATTTTTTAAAAGAGTGGGGGGTAGATAAAATATCGTGTTCTGAGTCTTCTAAGAGTGAGTTTTGCCAATTTTTAGAATTTATCCAAAAAAACACTCCTTCCGACAGTATGCTTATTGTGGGCCGCCCGTCTGAAACAGAAGGCCTGGGTTTGCTTAAATATACCGAATTATGCGATTACCACCTCTTTCCCCGTCTAACTACTTATGAAGATGATTACGAAGGATACCGTAACTATCCGGGGCCGGTCTATAAAATAGAAGTTATAAAAGGAAAAGATAAGCCCTTCTTGCTCCCCGAAGGTTCTCTAAAATTTAGAGATTCTTATTCATTAATACCCTACGATTTGCCCGGCGATACACAATCCGAATTAAAAGGTTTGGGAGATTATAAAGAAACTAAGCCCAATTTTTTACTCGGCTTTGCTAAGCTGTTCTTAATTATTACTTCGGGCATGTTTTTGACTTTAAAAAGAATGAAGTTTAAAGGCGGCCTCGATTTTTTAATTACATCTTTCCTTGCAGGATTAATTATTAATTCATTGGTTTACATTATTTTGAGTATCCTGGGTATAAAATTTACCGAATTACTGCAATTCTGTCTTTTGTCTTTACTGGCAGCGCCTCTTTTATTCCAGATTCCTGAGCTTAAAAAAATTTTTAAAGTCAAAAAAAGTATTCCTTTGAAACAAAGCGTATACTTCTTTCCGGTAGCTGGGTTTTTCCTTTTTCTCTTCTTTAAGAGCATTTTAATGCCTGTATCTTCATGGGATGCTTGCCTGATATGGGGAATAAAGGCGAAGGTTATACATGTATTCTTGAGTCTCAATTATATTAAATTCTGGGGCTGCCACCCTTTTTATGTTCCCTTGCTGCCTGTTTCTATGTCCCAGCTTATGATAGGAGGTCAGGCGGCAGTAAAGACTCTTTTTCCTCTTTTTGCTTTTTGCCTTTATGGGGTTATCTATACCGACGCCGCGGGAAAAATCAGACCCTTTTTGTTAAGGATGGTTTTGCCTTTGTTGATTTTTACCTCGCCTGTGTTTTTTAAAAATTCATTTTTAGTCCAGCCAGACCTGCTCAGTGTGGTCTTTTTAATAAAATCTGTCAGTTTAGGCGGAGATATGTATAGAGAATTCTCTGCGAAAAAAACTTTTACCTTGGCGGTAATATTGTCGGGTTTAGTCTTAACCAGGCCGGAAGGTCTGCTCTATTGTGCAGTGATAGTATCAATTCTGTTTCTAAAATTTGTTAAAGACAAAAGCTTTAAATTTGAAATGATGTCTTTGCTTATGCCGTTTTTCATATTTTTATTATGGAGGGTAGAATATTTACTCATGCCCGCGGGCTTAAGCAAATACAGCCGGGATTTGAGCTATTTTCTTTCTCCCGGCTTATTTGTTGAGACCATAAGCTCTGTTGACTGGGGAAGAATAAGCTACTCTGTGTTAAAATATTCATTTAACCCTTATTTTTGGGGTTTAATCCCGGTAATATTCTTTTTAGCCTTACTGTTAAGAAGGCTAAGTATTTTAAAAGACAGCCCCTTTGAATGGAGAGTTTTTGTATTATCTTTTTTTGGCATATTATTATTTTCCTGGACGGCCGGGTATTTATGGGGTATAGAATTTTATTTTGAGACGCTTTTTAACCGCTACCATATGGTGCCGGCCGCCTTAATTTTTTTCATCTCAGTCGAAGGCATAAGGGAATGGATTCGGATAAAAGGATAAGAGGCTCTTATAATCACATGAGACTGAGAAAAATAATATTTATCCTGATAGTTTTATATTCCCGGGCAATCTTTGCCGGTAATCTTTCTCCAGGCAAAGATAAAAAAACTTACAAACCTGCTTACGGGGGAGCGATAATTGATTCTTCAATCGGCGAACCTACTACTCTTATTCCCATGCTGGCCTCGGATGCGCCTTCGCATGCGGTTTCCGGCTTGATTCTTAACGGCCTGGTAAAATACGATAAGGATTTAACGCTGACCGGCGATTTAGCAAAGAGCTGGGATATAAGCGAGGACGGCCTGGTTATAACTTTTCATCTGCGAAAAGGCGTAAAATGGCAGGATGGGGTTGAGTTTACGGCAGAAGATGTTTTGTTCGGCTTTGAGACAATAACCGATCCCAATGTTCCCACAGCTTACAAGGAGGATTATCTACAGGTTAAAGAGACAGAGGTAGTAGATAAATATACCTTCAGGGTAAAATACGAGAAGCCTTTTGCTCCGGGTTTAAGCAGCTGGGGGAGCCTGGTGGTTTTACCCAAGCACATACTGGAAGGGAAAGATATAACCAAAACAGATTTCGGAAGGAATCCTATAGGGTTAGGTCCTTTTAAATTTGTAAGCTGGGAGACAGGCCAAAGAATAGTGCTGGAAGCAAATCCCGATTATTATGAAGGAAGGCCTTACCTTGATAAGTATATTTACAGGATAATACCCGATTCGGCTACAAGCTTCATGGAATTAAAGGCGGGCGGGATTGACTTTATGGGTTTGACCCCCATACAGTACAGACGCCAGACCGATACCCGTTATTTTAAGGATAACTTTCAGAAATTCAGATACCCGGCTTTCTCATATACTTATCTTGGATTTAATTTAAAGCACCCCTGGTTTAAAGACAAAAAAGTAAGGCAGGCGATAGCCTATGCAATCGATAAAAAAGAAATAATAAAAGGAGTGTTATTCGGACTGGGCAGCCCTGCAACCGGACCGTATGTCCCTCATACCTGGCCCTACAATCCTGATGTTAAAAAATATCCTTATAAGCCGGATAAGGCAAAAGCTTTACTCCGGGATTGCGGCTGGCAAGACGAGGATGGTGACGGGATACTTGAGAAAGACGGTAATGATTTTGAGTTTACTATTTTAACCAACATGGGCAACAGTTTGCGGACCAAGACCGCCTCGATTATACAGTGGAGGCTGTCACAGATAGGTATAAGAGTGGATATAAGGGTTGTAGAGTGGTCCACTTTTATAAATGAGTTTATAGATGAAAAAAGGTTTGAGGTGGTGCTTCTGGGTTGGAATATAGGGCTTGACCCCGACCAGTACGATATATGGCATTCGAGTAAAACGGATGAGAAAGAACTAAATTTTATCAGCTATTCTAATCCGGAAGTGGATGAATTGCTTGAAAGAGGAAGACGAATCTTTGACATAGAGAAAAGAAAAAAAATATATTACCGTATGCAGGAGATACTGGCAGAGGAGCAGCCCTATATCTTTTTGTATGTTCCCGATAATCTTCCCATTATCCATAAAAGATTTAAGGGAATAGAGCCGGCTCCCATAGGTATAGGGTATAATATAGAAGAATGGTTTGTGCCAGAGGCCGAACAGAAACACAGATTTAAAGAATAAAAATGTTGATTTACCTTATAAAACGATTTTTAGGATTGATTCCCACCTTTTTAGGGATTACCATTATTTCGTTTTTTATAATCCATCTTGCTCCCGGAAAACCCACCGATATTATGAGTGAGCTTAATCCTAAGATGACCCCTGAAGCACGGGCGAGACTCGAGGAGTATTACGGCCTTGATAAACCTGTATCAGTTCAATATAAGGAATGGCTGGGAAGATTGGTAAGGTTTGATTTCGGAAAGTCTTTTGCGCCTGACGGAAGGCCTGTGTGGGATAAGATAAAAGAAAGGCTTCCGGTTACTGCCCTTATCAATATACTGGCCATTGTTTTGATTCTGGTTATTGCCGTACCCATAGGGGTAAGTTCGGCCCGCCGGCCCTATTCCTTATACGATAAAGTTACAACCCTTACTGTATTTATAGGATTTGCAACACCCGCTTTCTGGCTGGCCTTGTTGCTTATGCTTTTATTCGGAGTTAATCTGGGCTGGCTTCCTATATCGGGGCTTAAGTCGATGGGCTATGAAAATCTTTCATTATGGGGTAAGTTTTTAGATAGAGCAAGCCATCTGGTATTACCTGTGTTTTTATCGGCCTTTGGGGGTATCGCCGGGATGTCGCGTTATATGCGCAACAATATGCTTGAGGTAATAAGACAGGATTATATAACTACTGCCCGGGCAAAAGGGCTTCCTGAAAGAACAGTGATTTATAAACACGCACTAAGAAACGCTTTATTGCCTGTGATTACAATTTTAGGTTTATCTGTCCCCGCTTTAATAGGCGGGA
The DNA here is from genome assembly GCA_014728785.1 of Candidatus Omnitrophota bacterium. GTDB lineage: Bacteria > Omnitrophota > Gorgyraeia > Duberdicusellales > 4484-171 > WJKZ01. The sequence goes on along the minus strand of WJKZ01000054.1, from coordinate 155 downwards.
GTGTAATTTTTGAGACAATTTTTTCTATTCCCGGTATGGGCCAGCTTTTTTATATGTCGGTAATGACAAGAGATTATCCTCTGGTTATGGGAGTATTAGCAATTGGTGCGATGCTTACCCTCTTGGGTAATCTTTTAGCGGACACAGGCTATGCT
>WJKZ01000053.1 GCA_014728785.1 Candidatus Omnitrophota bacterium | reverse complement strand
GTGTTTTGCCGGAAGCAACATCATCTTTTTCGCATTCCTGTGTCTTGAAACAAAACTTCTGAAAAACCGGCCAGTAAAATAATTTATTTAAAAAAGATTAGTTAAATGCCGAGGAAGGGAATCGAACCCCTGACGCAGGGATTTTCAGTCCCTCGCTCTACCGTCTGAGCTACCTCGGCATTAACTAATACTTAATTTTTAAAAGAACAAAATTAAAGCAGCCACGCGAAGACGGGAACCGTCTGTTCAATGAGCGCATTATTTATGGAGCGCAGCGAACATAAATGATAAGCGCGAATTAATCCGCCTCAGGCGGAAGCTACCTCGGCATTAACTAATCTTTACTTTTTAAAAGAACAAAATGCTGCACCAGAAAAAATCTTTACCAATATCCTCCAGGGGGCCAAAACTGAAAATTAATTATACCAGATTTCCTAAGAGCTGCAATAAAAGATTTGAAACCAAGCGCTAAACACACCGGCTGTACTCGGGAACGTGAACCCCGGGATTATTTTCCGAAGCTCAAACTCAAACCCTGCGGTAATTACTCTACCTAATGCCTCAGGAGAGAAATAAATCCATTATTTCCCTCCTCCCGGCCTTACCCCGGCTGGCTATGTACTTATCTATGAGAATTTTCGGGATTATATAACTGGGAGGGTACTCAAACCTTACCACATACCAGGAAAACTCCTGACGGTATTTAACCTCCTTTAACTCTTTGTCCCATTTTAATTCCTTAACTATCTCTTCTATAATCTTTTTCGCCTCTTCTTCCCCCTGGCGTATCTTTTTTGCTTCTTCAGCCTCGCTTAACTTAAAAAACTTTATGATGCCGAGGATGAGAAGATAAAACGGATAACCTAAAAATCTTATAATCTGGGCATTCTCCCTTAAGGGGTTCTCCCATAAACGGTAAAAATAAGGGTCCTTCCAGAAAGGCATAGACGGCCCCAGCGGCCCCCTGTGAAGAAAATAATAAACTGCGTCCAGCAAATAACCTAAAGCTATTATGCTTAGAAGTATACATACTTCTCTTACCAGGATAAACTTGATTCGTTTTTTGTTTCCGCTTTCCATCTGATAAAAAATCAGGAATCCTCTTTGCCCATTTTCTGCCTTAGATATAAGCCGACCACAATAAGAATTAAGGCCAGAACCGCCGAACGCAAAACGATTAAGATTTTCCTAGAGAAAGGGCCGGGTAAGAGAGCCAATAAAATTACTAATATTATCAGAAACAAAGTAATTATCCGGGGATATTTTTTAATAAAACGGAAGGCGTTTGATTCTTCAATCTTCATCAAATCCATCTTTTTTCCTCTCTCTTCTATAAATCAGAACCATTATGACTACCATAGTAAAAAGAGAAAGGTTCACAATATTAAAAACCCTCCAAACTAAATCTTCTGAGTTGAAAGCCGACGGCGCCATCAACAAAAGACACATCCAGACCCCCAGAGCCCAAAATATACTAATATCCCTGGAAGATTTCCTCTTTACTATCCTCACTATTAAAGGAATATTCCACAAAGGTAATACTACAGCTGCTATTAAAGCTATTCTATCTGCCATGACTTTTGAAATCTTACATCTGGTCTAAAAAGTACCCTTCTTTTTTAAGTAATTCTATGATGCCCTTCTTACCCACCAGATGAGTTGCCCCCACTACTACAAAATAATCTTTATTTTTTCCGGCAAAGTCTTTAATGACAGAAGCCATCTGCTGGTTTCTTTCGTAAAATATCTTTTTGTATACAGGGAGCAGACGCGGGTATTCTTTAATCCCTTTTAAAAGTATATCCTCTAAAACTTCGGCTTTACCATTCTTCCACGCCGATACCATACTATCCATCTGCTCCTCTATGGTTTCCATGTCAAGAAGGGTGGAAAAAAGAAAAAGTTCTCCTTCCCGGGAAGTAAAACTCTCAAATAAATTAACCTGATAATCTACGCTTTCTAATTCCACTATATCTTTTCCTGACTCCCGGGCCTTATTTAAAAAATAAAAGTCAACTCCCGCCTCAGGGCTGAAACCTAACTTTATAATTTCAATAGTAACTAAGGTCATCGCCAAAAGCCATGGTTTGTAAACCATGGCTTTCCGGGAATTCATGCCCAGCTCATTTAATTTCTCCTGTAACAAATTGAATGTTTCCGATGAAATATTATCTTTAATTGTCTCCCCCGGTGGATAAAACCCTTTTTCCATAAATTTTCTCTGCAAAACCTGAGGAGGGATATCAGAGGTATCCACTTCTACCACCAGCACTTCAGAACTCTTAAATGCCTCCTCGATGGCAGAGTCAAGGGGATAGAAATCGGCTTTGGCCAAGTGGAGAGAGCCGAATAAATAAACGGTGTTGTTTAGAGATTCAATTTTCCACAAAAAGTTTTTAGAGGATTGCCGGTCTTCTTTGCCGGGATTAGCCGCTAAAGAATACATACCGGGTAGGGATAAGACATTATCCGCCAAAGAAAACGTCAATATTAACACCAAGCAGAGTGAAACTACGGCAGGTCTCTGTAATACAATATTCTTATTAAAATTCATTTTTTAAGCAGATTGATAATATCCTGAAGCTGAGCAGATATCGTTTTTAATAAGTCAATTTGCTCTTTATGGAATCTTTCCTGTTTTGCCTGGATCTGCTTTGCTTCGGTTGCCATTTTGGATAGATCTCCTAATTTGCCGAAATCAAACATATATTCCTCCTTAGTTAAAACTGAAACCATGGTAATTGCCAGAATGAATTGAGCTTATTCAGGAAAATCGTTTTTTACGGGATTTTAAAAAATTGCGGTAATTACTCTTTATGTCTGACAAAGAATCTCTACCAAACTTATCCAGAAAAAGTTCTGTTAAAACAAAAGCACTCATGCTTTCGGCAATCACACCACAAGCCTCTATCGCACAGGTATCCGACCTTTCTACTACCGCCTTGGTCTGTTTGAGACTGCATAAATTAACCGAATCAAGGGGCTTTTGCAGAGTAGCAATGGGTTTCATGGCAATCCTGCATACAATGGGTTCTCCGGTAGAAACTCCTCCTTCAATACCTCCGGAATTATTACTCTTTCTGAAAAACCCCTTCCGGGGAGAATAATAAATGGAATCATGAGAAAGTGAACCTTTGCGGCGGGAATACTCAAAACCTAAACCGATTTCAAAACCTTTTACCGCCGGGATACTCATCAAATAATAAGCAAGCCTGGCATCGAGACGTCTGTCAAAATGAGTAAAATCTCCAATACCTGCGCTAACTCCTTCAATCCTTATCTGGATTACCCCGCCTAAAGTATCTTTGTTTTTTCTGCAATTATCTATCGCTTTGATCATCTTTTTCTCGGCAGAACTATCGGGACAATTCAGGAGAGAATTTTTTGTACTTCTCCTTATTTCACTTATGTTTTTGGGTAATTTTGTACAGCGCACCCCCCCCACGCTGAGGGTAAAACCGGCTATCTTTATTTCAAACTGACTAAGGAATTGCTTACATATCGCACCTGTACATACTCTGCTTACCGTTTCTCTGGCTGAAGCTCTTTCCAGGATATTCCTTACATCTTTGTCGTTATACTTAAACGCCCCGGCTAAATCGGCGTGAGATGGCCTCGGAACATTTAAGGCCGGCAGATTATCTTTTTTCCGGCTGGATATTTTAGAATCTCTATTCTTAACCAGTACTGCTATGGGACTGCCTAAAGTTATTTTATTTCGCAGGCCGGATACTATACATACCTTATCATCCTCTATAGACATTCTCGCGCCTCTTCCGTAACCTGACATACGGCGCCTGAGTTCAGAATTTATAAAGCTCTCCTCTATTTTTACTCCTTTAGGGAAACCTTCGATTATCGCTAAATTATACTCCCCGTGTGACTCGCCAGCCGTCAAAATTCTCATTTCTATCCTTTTTAAAAAATAACCGCAAGTATTTTATGTCCCCAAAAAAAAGTAGTAATAGCTGCCAAGGACAAATAAGGTAAATAGGGGATTAAATGAGATTTTCTGAACATCAAAGCAAACACTGAATACAATACCGCGAAGAAAGGAGCGATAAAAAAAGTAAGTACTACTCCTTTTATGCCCATGAAAACCCCTATCATACCCATAAAGTCCACGTCTCCCAAACCCAGGGATTCTTTTTCACCTTCTATCGAATCTTTTTTCCGTATGCGCAGTAAAACAGAAATAAAGAGGTCTCCCAGGAGTTTGAAAAAATAAACAAAACCGAATCCAAAAATCATCCCCTTAAGAGAACGAAACAAAGGTGTAGAAGTTACACTTAAAGGGTCTTCTTTTAACATAGGCCAACTGGCAACGGCTTTCATAAACAAACCGCCGAGTATCCCTATAATACAAATATAAGCAGGTATAGCATGATATTCTATATCAATAAAAGAAACCAGAATCAAAACTGAAAATAAAAAAATAAACTCTAAAAATAATAAGTTAAAACCTACCTGAACGTATAAAAATAAAAATAAAACAGCAGTAATCACCTCTACCACAGGGTAACGCCAGGCTATTTTTTGACCGCATTGTCTGCAACGCCCTTTTAGAAATAAGTAACTTAACAGGGGTATGTTATCGTACCATTTTATGGGTTTGCTGCAATGGGGGCAAAAAGAACGGGGGTTAATTATAGATTTTTCTTTGGGCAGGCGATATATACATACATTCAAAAAACTCCCCATGCACAGACCGAAAATAAAAACAAAGACACTCTCAAGCATATTCTCACTCCTCCATTAAAGCCTTTTTCATTATACCAGCAATTTCCTCTATTGAAACCTTGGTATCGGTGAAATATTTAAAGGCCCGCGCACCCTGATAAATAAGCATACCCAAACCATTCGATACTCTTGTACCTTTCTCTTTAGCAAGCTTAAGCAGCCTGGTTTCAGGCGGATTGTATATCAAATCATAAACAAACTGATCTTTGTTCAGCACCTCATCTTTGATTAAGCAGGGATCTTCTTTTTTAAGGCCTACGGGTGTTGCATTAACAAGCAAATCTTTATTTTTTATATCCAAATTCTCTATATCATCAGCTCTGGAAATTGCGAAATTTATATCAATTTTTTTTGCCATTTCAATTAAACTGTCAACTCTGGATGGGTCGATATCAAAAACGGATATAGAGGAGACCCGGGAGCTTATCAAAGAATAAGTAACCGCTCTGGCTCCGCCACCTGCCCCCAATAAAGCAACTCTTTTACCCTGAGGGTTAATCCCCAAATCTTTAAGGTGCATCCCGAAGCCGATATAATCAGTATTGAACCCCTTTAGTATACCATTTGAATTAATAACGGTATTGACAGCTCCTATATCCCGGATAGCCAAAGATTCCTCATCAGGTGCTACATATTCCAGTATCTTTTGCTTATAAGGTATGGTGACATTAAAACCGTGAATATTTCCGGAGCGCAGACTCTTGAGAAAATTGCTCAAATCCGGCGGTTTTATTTCAAAAAGTTCATAAGTAGCGGGGATTCCCAATTCTTTAAAAACCCTGTTGTGCATTTTAGGAGAAAGGGAATGCCTAAGGGGATAACCGAGTAAACCGTAGCTGTTGAAAGAAGAATTCATCAATTTTATTCTTCAAAAATTATTCTCCAGAATTGCTGCCAGGCACTCGCATCAAACCTCGAAAACACCTCAGGATTTGTATCCATAAGGATGGATTGGATCTCTTCTTCTGTGCGATAACGCTTAACAGAAAATTTTCCCTCTCTGCCTCTCACGGGCCTGTAAATCATACCCCAGAACTTTTGCCAGTCATCTCTGTCGAAATTACCAAAAAAATCCGGTGCCATCTGGGCAAGAAGGACTTCTTTTTTGACCGTAGTAACAGGCTCTCTCCTTTCTGAGGTAGATTCAAAAAACATATTATGCTTTATGACTTCTATCCATTTCTTCACAAAATCAACCGGCTTTAAGAGGAAGCTTTGAAAAGAGTAGTAAGCATCCGTATCCTTAAAACTTATGGCGGCAAATACCAGTAAAACAATAAGTGCTATGCCTATTATGTTTACCAAATACTTCATACTACTCTGTTAATAGCTTCGAGGTAAGCTTTTACCGAAGACTCAAGGATATCTGTGCTCGAACTCCTGCCGATGGAGTTTTTATTTCTGGCTCTAATTTCTACCCTGACTCTTCCCTGTGCATCTTTTCCCCGGGGAACGGCTTCAAGTTTGTAATCAAGGAGTTTCGCCTTTACCCCGGCTATTTTATCGACCGCCTTATAGCAAGCGTCTACCGGTCCGTCTCCGCTTGATTCAGCCTGCTTTACCTTTTTGTTATGCCTTATTCTTACCAAAGCAATAGGTTCAACGTCGGTGCCGGTATTTACCTGTAAAGACAACAATTCATAAGTTACAGGTTTCGGCCGGGTCTCTTCTATAAGGGTTATCAGGTCTTCATCGAAAACCTCTTTTTTCTTATCAGCTAAAGCTTTAAACTTCTTAAACATCGCCGTTGTGCATTTTAAATTCTTTATGCCGGTAAGTTTACGCAGCCGGTTTTCCAGAGCGTGCCTGCCGGAATGTTTACCCAGAATTATAGAACTTTTCTGTATACCCACATCCTTAGGGTTCATAATTTCGTAAGTACTTCTTCGTTTCAATACTGCATCCTGATGTATACCTGATTCGTGAGCAAAAGCATTCCTGCCCACTATAGCCTTGTTGGGAGGTACTAAAAACCCCGTAAGACTGCTCACCAGTCTCGATGTCCTGAATATTTCCCGGCTGTTTATACCTGTTTGCATATTCTTAAACACATCTCTGCGGGTTTTTATAGCCATAACCACCTCTTCCAAAGAAGCATTGCCCGCTCTCTCTCCCAACCCGTTGACGGTACAATGGACTTGACGTACCCCAGCTAGAACCGAAGAAAGAGAGTTAGCTACAGCCATTCCTAAATCATCATGGCAGTGGATAGAAAGCACGGCTTTATTTATATTAGGTACATTATTCACTATATCGCTGATAAGCTCATAAATCTCCAAAGGGTAACTGTAGCCTACAGTATCTGGTATGTTAATGGTTCCGGCACCTTCCTTTATGGCGGTTTCGATTACCCTGAAAAGAAAATCCTTACTTGTACGGGTGGCGTCCTCCGGAGAAAACTCTATATCCGGACACAATTTCCTGGCCATGCGGGTAGCTCTCTTTACCAGCGAAAGAATCTCATCTTCGGCCTTGTGAAACTTATACTTTATGTGTATTCCGGAAGTTGCCAGAAAGATATGCACCCTCCCCTTCTTTGCCTTGCTTACTGCTTTAGAAGCTGACTCAATATCATCTTTAAGGCAACGCGCTAAACCGCAAACCGTGCTATTTTTTATCTTTCCCGATATTTTCGATACTGCCTGAAAATCATCGGGACTTGCTATAGGAAAACCGGCCTCTATAACATCTACACCTAAATTCTCCAGCTGATAAGCAATCTCTATTTTTTGTTCGGAACTAAGAGATGCCCCCGGCGCCTGCTCGCCATCCCGCAAGGTAGTATCGAATATTATTATCTTTTCCTTCTTTTTATTCATTATTTACTTTATCCTTCTGCGATTAGGCATCGGCATACAGGCTACAAGCTTTCAAGTTGCAGGCTGCAAGCCACAAACCACAAGTCAGCTATGAGTTAAGAGCAATGAGCTATCATTTTCCTTCGTCCTCTCGTCCCTCATTCCTCGTCCTTCGTCTCTCGTTTCTTCTGCCTTCTGACCTCTGACTTTTCTCTACCACTTACTTTATCCAGGGCATCATTTTTCTGAGCTTTTCCCCTATCTTCTCTATTGGATGCTCAGATTCGGCCTTCCTCAAAGCCTTAAACACAGGCTGGTTCGCCTGATTCTCCAATATCCATTCCCGAGAGAATTCACCGCTCTGTATCTCGCCGAGGATTTTTCTCATTTCTTTTTTTACCTCTTCGTTTATTATTCTTTTACCCCGGCTTAAATCTCCGTATTCAGC
>WJKZ01000052.1 GCA_014728785.1 Candidatus Omnitrophota bacterium | reverse complement strand
TGAGGTAAGCATGGCTCCTACAAAAGAAGATGTTGCCCGCGTAGAATAGTCATTTACGCTTCCACCTCCTATTACCCGTACTTCGTCTACATCATAATAATACCCGGTAACCGAATTAGTGCGTGAGGCGGTTCCTTCGTCTCTTCTGGTCATACCTCTTGTGGGACCCTCGCGTACCTGCATCATCCTTAACCAGGGAGTAAATAAATCGGTAACTGTATCTTCCAGGCCGTATCTACCCTGAACATGGAAGACTTCAGGGTTATTAAGAAAGAACTCCCACATGTTAATGGTATTGTTGGAGTACTGGACAGAAGACTGAGTATTACCCTCATGCAGAATAATGCAGGGCATATCTTCCACAACGTATCCGGGCATATCGGTATTATCGAGGAAACGTACACTCCGGTTAAAACCGTACCGGCAAATATCCCGGTGGTGATATGCCGCAATACCTCCTGCGGCAAACTCGTCAAAAGCTTCGCTTGTTACGATAAAGGGTAGGGATTGATAGAATTCTCCTTCTATTTCCAGAACAATATTGTATATCCCCGGTCTTTCTATTCCCGTATGCAGGCGGTATACTGCCTCTTGCCTGACTTCATCGATTATCGGATTATTTAACATTCCGTAGTCCTGCCCTTGGGGAGTAAGCTGTATGCGGCCGTCACTGTCTAAAATATAATAAACACTCCCTTCTAAGGTCTGGCCGGGTATATTCCCTAAGCCTGTAGAAGGCAAGGGATGAGAAATTATAATTTCCTGAGTATATAAAGCGCTTTCGGGCAGTATCATGTAAGGAGTTTTAATGAGCCTGGCCGGTAAATCAAAAGCCTCCTGGGCAGATAAGCCTGAAAAAGATGCCGACTCGGGAAGGTAATAATCTCCACTGCTATCGGAAGGTGGGGTTTCTGTACCTTCCACATCATCAACCACCGGTATCGCAGGTACTGGCCCTTCTCCTGCTTCTTCCACAAACCGTATATTCCTTAAGGCGGCAGTTCCTCTTACAACAACGGATTCAACGCTGCAAGAATCAATACCCAACGATCTGATATCGGCTTCGATATTTCTCTGAACTTCAAGCCAGCCATTACCTGCATAAGCTGCCTCCAGAGGTATCCTTAAATACTGAATGCCGCCATTTTCATATCTATAGGGTTCATCCGAAACCCTGTCCCGCAAAAGGCCTGTGGCATAAGTCGGGAATGGGCCTTCTAAAACATACTGAAGATAATAACTTTCACCGGCAGAGTCTTTAATCTCAACATAAAAGCTAAAGTCATCCCAGGGGTCTTTTACCTGAAAAGAAAGATATTCCGGGTCCTGAACCAGTCCTTCTTCCCGGAGAGCGTAGCGAACCGCATAGTTCTCCCCGGAAACCAGATTCAATACCCGGCTTTCGCTTGTCTCATCTAAAGTTACAAAGACACGGCCGTTACCGTCGAATTCCTGCCAGCCGTAATAAGGGAGGGAGAAACCGGTAAAATCATCGTCTGAGAAAGGTGTTGCAGCGTCCGGCAATACATTATCCTGGCCGGCATAATCATCGCTAAAATGTAATCTTGTTATACTGGCATCTCCTCGAATCAGTATTTTACTTGTGTAATCATACTCTACTCCCAGAATTGCCATGTCATCCGCTAAGGGAAAATTTATCCACTGCCACTCCTGGGTAGTTATATTTTCGAATTGCTCCGGGAAAGGCATAAACATATAGGTAATGCCGTCGATTTCCTGTATTCTTACCCGCGAATCTCCCCATAATCGGGCAATATCGGCGCTTTCGGCAATACCGCTCTCTGAAAGGACATCCAGTAAGTCCTGCCTGTCATCGACTCTCCATACCATATACTCCTCATCGAAGCTGTCGGCCTCAATTACTCCGTTTTCTCTAAGCATATCCACATCTATACCCTGCTCTGTGAACTCCTCCCGAGGGGTGTATCGTAAATCCTGAGGATAATAATTTAATATATAATTTTCGCCGTCTTTGCCGGTAACTTCAAAATAAACAGAAAGCATCTCGACATTCTGCACACCCATGGAAGCATAGGGCCTGAATTCCTGTATACCGTGAGCAAAAGCAACCGAAGGATACTGGATTCCGAAATCCAGGCCGCGAAATGAATCCAGCTCCAATGTGAGCCCAACGCCTTCAGAAAAAATGTTTTCTATGTTTCCTGCTCCGTCATATACGCTCCAGCTTGAAGCGCTTAAAGGTATAGAGTCATAATCCCGGTATCTGCCTATAGGCATAGGAGTACCTTCCAGATGCACGGGATCAAAAAAGCTTATCTCCCCTAAGGTTACCTGGCCTCTGACTCCGACGGTATGTACATATTGCGGGTCAATGCCCCTTGCGCCAAAAGCAATATTAAATGCGTCCTGCCAGTTGCGGTATATTATCTGCCAACCTCCCTCTTCGGCCACTTCATATTCACTTCCCAGAGAGTATGTTGCACTATTGCCTGAAATAACTGTTTTATAACTGCCCGGCACAAAATGTATATGATAAATCCTCTCATCGCTGCCTACTATATCGAAAGATAATCTGAAATCCGAACCTTCTCTAAGTGCTAATCTCATCGAAGACTCTTCTATGTGTAGATT
>WJKZ01000051.1 GCA_014728785.1 Candidatus Omnitrophota bacterium | reverse complement strand
TGGGATGGAACCCGCGTTTAAAGGTTATATGGGGTACCCGGCTTCCTGTTGTGTTTCTGTCGACGAAGAAATAATTCATGGTATCCCTTCGGAAAGCAAAGTAATAGAAGACGGCAGCCTCATCAGTGTTGATCTGGGTATAAAATATAAAGGGGTGTTTGTAGATACCGCCTGTACTTATATAGCAGGTAAAGCATCGGCTCTGGCTAAAAAGTTAGTCAAAGTTTCTTTAAAGTCCCTTCATAGAGGGATAAAGCAGGTTAAGATAGACACCAACTTGGGTAATGTCAGTCACTCTATACAAAACTTTGTTGAAAAAAACGGGTTTTCTGTTATACGGAAATTCGTCGGCCACGGCATCGGCAGAGAATTACACCTGCCGCCTGAAATTCCTAATTTTGGCAAACCCGGCAGCGGTTGGAAAATGCAGGAAGGATACGCCCTGGCCATAGAACCTATGATCGCAACAGGGGGCTTTGAAGTAGAAATAATGCCCGACGGCTGGACGGCAAAAACCAAGGATAATTCTTTAGCTGCACATTTTGAGCATACAGTTGTAATCACAAAACGCGGCCCAGTGGTTATGACAGCCTGACGGCGGTTAGTGTAAAAGGGGAGTTGTATGAAAGTTAAAGCATCGGTAAAACGTGTTTGCGATAAGTGCAAGATGATTAAACGAAAAGGTGTGGTGAGGGTTATTTGTAAAAACCCTAAGCATAAACAGAGACAAGGCTGACATTAAGGAGGAAAAATGCCAAGGATTTTCGGTGTCGACATTCCCAAAAACAAGAAAATAAAAGTTTCCTTACGTTATCTTTACGGTATAGGTGCGCATTCTGCTCAGAAGATTCTCTCCGAGGTCGGAGTAGATCCTGAAAAAAGGGCTTCTGAATTAAGTGAAGAGCAAATTTCACAGATTGCTTCTTATATACAGGCCAATTACCGCATTGAAGGTGAATTGCGCAGAGAAACCTCACAAAATATAAGACGCTTAATCGAAATAGGGTCCTACCGGGGGTACAGGCACAAAAAAGGTTTACCGGTCAGAGGCCAGCGTACGAAGTGCAACGCCAGAAGCCGTAAAGGACCCCGGCCCAGAGTAGGGGGAATTAAAAAGAAATAAATTAAGGAGATTTTATGGCAAAAAAAAGACGCAGGGAAAAGAAAAAGAAGATACAATTACATTCAAATATCGGAATTGCCCACATCAAGGCTACTTTCAATAATACCGTTATTTCTATCACCGATTTAAAAGGTAATGCTTTGGCCTGGGCTTCTGCCGGAGTAGTGGGTTTTAAAGGAACAAAAAAATCGACTCCTTATGCAGCACAGCTGGCTTCTTTCAATGTTGCCAAGCAGGTCAGAGATATGGGCTTGAGTGAATTAGAGGTACTGGTTAAAGGCCCCGGACCCGGAAGGGAGGCAGCTATACGTTCACTGCAGGCTGCAGGATTAAACGTAAAGAAGGTAAAAGATATAACCCCTATACCTCATAATGGTTGCAGGCCGAGAAAAAAGAGGCGAGTATAAAAATACAGGAGAAAATTGATTATGGGAAGATATACAGAAGCAAAATGTAAATTATGCAGAAGAGCGGAGATGAAGTTATTCTTAAAGGGCGTAAGGTGTACAACCGAAAAATGTTCTTTTGCCAAACGCCCCGTACCTCCGGGTATGCAGCACCGCCGTAAAAGAGGTAAACCCAGTTATTACGCTTTGCAGTTGAGAGAAAAACAGAAGGCTAAAAATGCCTACAATATGCTTGAAAGGCAATTTAGAAGGTTTTATGATGTAGCCAGCCGTAGAAAAGGAGCAAGCGGCCGCGTTTTAATACAAATGCTCGAGAGACGTCTGGATAACGTTATGTACCGTTCATTATTCGCTCTTTCCCGTAATCAAAGCAGACAATTGGTACGTCACGGTTTCGTGTTTGTTGACGGCCAGAGGGTAGATATACCTTCTTATCTGGTAAAAGACGGCCAGGAAATAGAAATAAGGGCACATGACAGCTTGAAAAAAGACTTAAAAAGTAATGTTGATATTAATTCAAAGGAAAGAAGTTGCCCTACCTGGATGCAGGCGGATAATGAAAATTTAAAAATAAAGATAGTCCGTCTTCCTGAAAAAGAAGACTTGGTTGTGTCAATCGATGAACAGCTTATTGTAGAGTTGTATTCGAAATAATTTATATTCTGCATCTTATATAATAAATATATAAAAATCGTAGGCGCATAAAAAATTGCGATAGAGGAGGTAAGCATGGGAATAACCTGGAGAGATTTTCAGTTTCCGAAAAGAGTTATTGTTGACCAAGATACTTATAGACCTAATTACGGAAAAATTATAGCCGAGCCTCTGGAGAGAGGCTATGGTGTTACTTTAGGTAATTCTTTAAGGAGAGTTTTGTTGTCTTCTATAGAAGGAGCTGCGGTTACCTCTATAAAAATAGACGGAGTTTCGCATGAATTTTCTACAATCGAAAATGTTCTGGAAGACGTCCCGCAAATAATACTCAATATCAAAAATTTAGTGTTAAGATCCTATTCCCGTGCACCTAAAAAGTTGTATATAAAAGAAGAAGGGGCCAAAGAAGTAAAAGCCAAAGATGTAGTCACCGACGAAACCATAGAGATAGTTAACCCTGATCTGCATATCGCAACTATTACTTCCGACAAAGCAAAGTTAAATATTGAAATGGAAGTAGGTAGAGGCAGAGGATTTGTTCCTGCGGAGTTTAACAAGCGGGAGGGTATGCCTATAGGGGTTATAGCCATCGATTCAATATTCACACCGGTTAAAAAAGTTGCTTTTGAGGTAGAAAATACACGGGTGGGAAAGCGAACCGATTATGATAAGCTCATTATGGAGATTTTCACCAATGCAAGTATTGAGCCTAAAGAGGCCTTAATCTATGCGGCTAAAGTCATGAGCAAGCACCTGGAACTTTTCTTTACTTTAGGGGAATTGCCCGAAGATGATTTTGAAGAATTAACACCGGAAGAATCAAGCCTTTATGAAAAGCTGAAGATACCGGTTTCGGAATTAGAGCTATCGGTGCGAAGCACCAATTGTCTGAGAGATGCCAATATCAAAATTTTAGCTGATTTGGTGGAAAATACCGAACAGCAGATTCTTTCATATAGAAATTTCGGTAAGAAATCTCTGGATGAAGTAGCGTTGCTGCTTAAAAGTATGGGGCTCTCTCTGGGGATGAAAATCGATAGAAATAAATTAAATATGGTATAGTATTATGAGACACAGAAAGAAAAACACAAAGTTTTCACGTTCCCGCGCGCAACGCAAAGCATTAATTAAATCTTTATTGCGCAGTATAATCATAAACGAGCGAATTACGACTACCCGGGTTAAAGCAAAAGGTATCAAAAAGAATGTCGAGAAACTCATAACCTGCGCTAAAGAAGATTCACTTGCCAACCGCCGTCAGGTTTATGACATACTCGGGGACCATAAGCTGGTCAAAAAACTTTTCGACAATATCGCCCCCAGATTTAAGACGGTACCCGGAGGGTATACCCGGGTATTTAATATAGGGGACCGCAAGGGTGACGGAGCCTCGATGGCAATTTTGGAACTTACGAAAACATTTAAAAAAGAGACTAAAAAACCCAAACGAAAAGGTGAAAAGACAGATATTCATCCTCAGGAGACACCAAAGAAAAAGCCTTCTAAAGAGAAAGAGGAGAAGAAGGGGATATTCTCCGGAGTGAAAAAAATTCTGAAAAAAGGAGAAAGGCCGCCCAAGTAACAGATTGGATTGATATGGTTAATTCGCGAGTAACCGCCCTTAACAAATCCGCAACTTTAAAGATTACCGCTCTTACTAAAAAACTGAAAAGAGAAGGTAAAGATGTTGTAAATTTCGCTGCCGGAGAGCCGGATTTTGATACTCCGGATTTCATAAAAAATGCTGCTAAAGATGCCATAGATAAAGGGTTCACTAAATATACCCCTTCAGCCGGAATACCTTCTTTACGGGAAGCTATAGCTGAAAAACTGCGCAACAAAAACAAGCTGAAAGTCGAGGCCGAAGATATTTTAGTAACCACCGGGGCGAAGTACGCTATCTTTACCGCTATTCTCACCCTAACCGCCGTCGGGGATGAAGTTTTAATACCCTCGCCTTACTGGGTAAGTTATCCCGAAATAGTTAAACTTGCCGGGGGTGAGCCTGTCTTTTTAGAAACTCGCGAATCAAGTAATTTTAAAGTTCTTCCCCGGGATTTAGATGCCGCTTGCTCTGAGCGCACAAAAGTCTTGATTCTCAACTACCCGAACAACCCTACAGGTTCTACCTATTCAGAGGAAGAACTCTCGGCTATCAGCGAGGTTGCAGAAAAACATAACCTGTTTGTAGTAAGTGACGAGATATATGAGGCTTTGGTTTATGACGGCAAAAGACATGTCAGTATCGCATCTTTGCCCGGCATGGCGGAAAGGACTCTTACCGTTAACGGATTTTCAAAGGCATTTTCTATGACTGGCTGGCGTATAGGTTATCTGGCCGGAAAAAAAGATGTAATTAAAGAAGCTTCCAAGATAATCGATCATACTACTTCTTGTTCCTGCGCCATATCCCAGAAAGGAGCTCTTGCGGCTCTGAGCAGCCCGGATTGGCAGGAAAAAGTAAAAAATGATTTCCAGCTTCGTCGTAACGAAATGTTTGATAATTTAACCAAATGTAAATTCCTGACCCCCTTTAAATCTGAAGGGACATTTTATATGTTTTGCGATATCAGAAAAACTAACCTCAATTCTTTTGAATTCTCTTCCAGATTATTAGAAAACCACCTTGTTTCCTGTATTCCTGCCGATGCTTTCGGCTTAGACGGTTTCGTCAGGCTCAGCTTTTCTACCGGCCTTGAACAGATAATCAAAGGGGTTGACCGGATAAAAGATTTCGAATCCAGATTATAGTATATGGGCCAGACTGTAAGTGAAAAAATCTTGTCCCGCTGTTCAGGCTCCATATTAGAGGCCGGGCATAAAGGAAGCTGTAACATCGACTTATGCTTCTCGAACGACATAACAACTCCTCTTCTGATAGATAAACTCGGAAAGAAAAAGCTGTTTTATAAAAAAAAATACGCTATCTTTCTGGATCATAACACTCCTGCTCCTAACACAGCCGTGGCAGGAACCCATTCGCTTTTAAGAAAGTTTGCTAAGAAAAACAATATCAGGCTTTTTGATGTCGGTAAGGGGATCTCTTCCCAGTTAATCTGGGAAAACAATCTGTACAGGCCAGGCGGAATAATTCTGGGTACAGACAGCTATGTAAATTGTTTCGGCGCAGTGGGGACAGCCGCCGGCAAAGCCACCCTCCAAGATATAATTTCTGTCTTGAGGGAAGGTAAAAGCCGCATCGTCGTACCTCATACTTACCGGATAGTCCTGAAAGGCCGTCTTTCCGATAAAATTTCGGCAGTAGATGCTGCTTTATTTTTAATATCAAAGCTTAAGAGATACAAAATCCGTGATGAGGCAATTGAAATCACGGGCAAGGTGGGAGACTTTTCGCTCTCGGAACGCATGTCAATGCTTTCCTCGTTTGCGCAGACCGGCATAAAGTTCTTGTTCTCATACCCTTTTTGCAACAGAGTATCCTTAAATTTTAAGCATTCTGAAATTAAAAATTTTTTGCCTGACGATGACTGTAAATACAAAAAAACATTAGAATTCAATCTCAGCGATATACCCCCTTTGCTTTCCCGGCCTCACAGCATATTAAAAGTTTCTCCTGTAAAAAAAGAGGAAGGAACAAAAATCGATCAGGCAATATTGGGAGGGGGTAGCTCAGGGAGATTGAATGATTTAAGGATAGCTGCTAAAATCTTAAAAGACAAAAGGATTAATCCTTCTGTCCGTTTTTTTATAGTTCCGGCCTCATACAGTATCTGGCAAAGAGCTCTAAAAGAGGGTTTGGTAAGAATTTTTTTAAATAGTGGTGCGGTTCTGTTGCCGCCGGGCTACGGACCTTGTGAAGGTGACCATCAGGGCATACCGGCCGACGGTGAAATAGTGATAACCACCGCCAATAATAATTCCCGGGGTATAATGGGTAATTATAAAAGCAAGGTATATTTATCCTCGAAGTATACTGTTATTGCTTCTGCGATCAAGGGAGAGATAACTAACCCTCTGGATTTCAAGCACAGTCGCAGAAGTTTAACTAAAGGAGGTAGATAAGATGCCCAACATTAATTCTCTCTTACAATTCACCGAAGAAAAAAATGCCAGCGATTTACATATCACGGTGGATAATCCGCCAATATTGAGGATAGACGGTAAATTGTTCGTAACCGATTTTCCGGTATTAAAAAAAGAAAACGCCAAAGCTTTAATTTATACCATGCTCAACGATGAACAGAAAACAATTTTCGAAAGAGATAAAGAACTGGATTTTTCTTTCTCCCTGCCGGGGAGGGACCGTTTCAGGGTCAATGTTCATCTCCAGCGGGGGAGTGTCGAGGCAGCTTTGCGACGAATACCCCGCCATATACCGGCAATCGATGAACTGGGCTTACCGCAGATAGTATATGATTTTGTCAATAAACCTAACGGTCTGGTGCTTGTTACCGGACCTACCGGAACAGGCAAGAGCACAACTCTTGCCTCGATGCTTGATTACATAAACATGCATAAAGAATACTTAATCGTATGTGTAGAGGACCCCATCGAGTTTGTACACCAGGACAAAAAGAGTATTATCAAACAGCGCGAGGTATACTCTGATACCCATTCTTTTCCCGAGGCTCTCAAACGGGTCTTGAGACAAGACCCTGACGTTATCGTAGTGGGCGAGATGAGAGATTTAGAAACTATAGCGACTACCATTACAGCCGCAGAGACAGGACATCTGGTTTTAGCCACTCTCCATACCCCTGATGCGCCTCAGACCATTCAGAGAATAATCGATGTTTTTCCTTCCCATCAGCAAAGACAGATTATGGTACAGCTTGCCGAATGTCTTCAGGGAGTGATGTCGCAGGTTTTAGTCCCCACGGCGGACGGAAAAGGCAGGATTCTGGCTCATGAAGTTATGGTTTCTACGCCGGGTATCCGGAATCTCATACGCGAAAATGATATCTCCCAAATACCTTCTTTAATACAGATGGGTGCGCAGCACGGAATGCATACTATGGACAAATACCTGAAAACTCTTTACAAAAAAGGAATTATAACAAAAGAAGCGGCCTTGACTAAAGTAAAAAGTCTGGTGGAGTTCGATAGTCTTTAATATCAGGAAAGGAGCTGTATGAGTTATAAAGCCACCTTAATACCGGGTGACGGTATAGGCCCGGAAGTTACAGAAGCTGCTTTGATTTGCCTCGACGCATTGGGGGTTGATTTTGAATGGGACAAAAAATCTGCAGGAAAAAATGCTCTGGAAAAGTACGGAAATCTTCTGCCCCAGGATACAATTGATTCCATAAGAAAAAATAAAATTGCCTTAAAGGGCCCTATAACTACACCGGTAGGGAAAGGCTTTCGTTCCGTTAATGTGGCTATCAGGCATATGCTCGATCTCTATGTTTGTCTCAGGCCGGTTAAGTCATTTTCTCTGCCTAAAGTTTTCCATAAAAATATAGATATTGTGGTTATGAGAGAAAACACCGAAGACCTTTATGCCGGCGTTGAGTTCCCCCCCAACGGAATAGATACAAATAAAGTCATCGAAACCATAAATTCGTTTTCTGAAAAGAAGATAGCCAGCGACAGTGCTCTTTCCATAAAACCGATTTCAGAGTCTGCCTCTAAGCGTATATTTGAATTTGCCTTTTCCTATGCTCAAAAAAACAACCGAAAAAAAGTCACCTGTGTGCATAAAGCTAACATAATGAAATATACAGACGGTCTCTTTCTCAAGACTTTCTACGAAACGGCAAAAAAATTTGAAGGAAAGATCACGGTAAAAGATGTTATAGTAGATAACCTTGCGATGCAGTTAATTATGCGCCCTCAGCATTTTGACATCCTTGTTTTACCCAATCTTTACGGCGATATAATATCAGATTTGGGTGCAGGTCTTATCGGAGGATTGGGTCTGGCAGCAGGAGCCAACATCGGTGACGACATCGCTGTTTTTGAACCCACACACGGCAGCGCGCCAAAATATGCGGGTCTGAGTAAGGTCAACCCGGTTGCTACAATACTATCCGCATCTCTTATGCTTCGCTATCTCGGCGAAGCGGCCAAAGCTGATATTCTGGAAGAGGCGGTTAAAGAAGTAGTGGAGGAAGGCATAAAAGTCACATATGATCTTAAGCCCAGACGGGATGACCCTACTGCAGTAAGTACGCGGGAAATGGCAGAAACTATAGCCTCTAAAATCAAAGAGAGGGTGAATAACAAATGAGACCAAAAATATCAATCATCGGTACCGGCGGGGTAGGTTCAACATTGGCTTTTAATGTTTTAAGTAAGCTGAATATAGAAGAACTTGTCCTGGTGGATGTAAATAGCGGCCTGGCTAAAGGAGTGGCATTAGACTTAGAAGACACAAGGGGGATGCTCGATTTTTCCGCAAAAATATCTGCCGGAAATAAATTTTCTCTCATCAAAAATTCCGATGTTGTGGTGTTAACTGCAGGTATAGCACGCAAAAAAGGGATGAGCCGTCTGGATTTATTTAAAATCAATACTTCCATAGCTAAAAAAATTTCCGAAAAAATAAAAAAACTATCTCCCAACTGCATGATAGTTGTCATAACTAACCCTTTAGATATTATTACTTACACGGTAACCAAATACACAAAGTTTCCCAGACACAGAGTGATGGGTATGGGCTCTTCTTTAGATACAAGCCGTCTGCTCAATATACTTTATAACAAAACCAAGATATCTCCTTCTTCGATAGAAGGTTTTGTGTTTGGTTTCCATAATAAAAACATGTTCGTAAAAACCTCTCGGATGAGAATCCAGGGGCTGAAATTATCTTCCTACCTGAAAACAAAAGAAATTAAAGACATCGAGAAAAAAGTACAAATGAGGGGGGCAGAGATAGTTAGTCTTCTGAAGACAAAGAGTGCAAATTTCTCGCCTGCCCTGGCCTGTTTCAATCTTCTTAAGGCAATTCTCTGTGATGAAGGAAGAATCATTCCTTTGTCTGTACTGTTAAAAGGAGAATACGGAGTAAACGGAGTATGTTTAGGAGTACCCTGTCTGGTTAACCGCAAAGGGGTAGCTGAAATAATCGATATCGGCTTGACCGCTGCGGAGAAACGAAAAGTTGAAAAAACTAAAGAAATATTAAAAAATGTATGATGTTGCGATTGTGGGAGCAGGAGCTTCGGGTATTAGCTGTGCCAGAGAAGTGGCGCGAAGGCGTCGTACAGTCGTATTAATTGAAAATAACCAGATAAATTTTGGGGGAATTTGCCTCAATAAAGGTTGTATAC
>WJKZ01000050.1 GCA_014728785.1 Candidatus Omnitrophota bacterium | reverse complement strand
CTTTAGAGCTGGTTAAGTATATTATCGTTGAATTCTGGCAGAAAATTGTAGAAAATTCTGCTTTACGGCAGATTCGTTTCAGACAGAATCAAAGTTTACTGCTTGCTTTAGTAATAGAAGATGAGCAAACAGTCGGGCGGACTATTTCTTATGTAGAGGAGGAGTTAAAGACAATTCCTTCTCACTGGAATACGGACTTATGCCTTGTCTTGGGTGAGGAATTTTCTGAGAAAGAATTAGAATCGGTAAAAGACATATTTTCAGAAAGATTCCGGTATAGAAAAATTATCTTTTTACAGGAAGTAAGCAGACAAAACCTTGAAGTTCTGGTAGATACTTTAAGAAGACATGCCGTCCGTCAGGGTTACACCATAATTTCTTTAATAAACAGCGGCTTAGAATATACTCCGGGGAGTTTGATTTCCAACCTTAAAATATTATGCAGAGAGACTGAACCTGTGGTGGTTAGTTCTGCACCTGCACAGAATCAGCCGGATATCCTTATGGATATGACTTTTTGGCCGAGGAGTTACGCGGCTTTACCGTTGCCCACTCATTCGGCGCAAAGTTATATAGAAAGAAGCCTGAATCCTTATCTTGTATACAACGAAGGAACAATCTCGGGAGTATCCGGGGATGAGGCGGGCAGATGGCTTCTGCGCTGCCGGGATAATGCTGCCGGCAATGGTTTGAGTCCGATTGCTGCATTCTCAAATGCATCGGCAAGTTTTACCATTGTGGAGTCGGAGTTACCCAGCGATGAAACTGTTATTGTATTTTCCACCCATCCGGACGATGAAGCACTTCTTAAGAAAACTATCCAGGAGATGGTTAAAAGAGGATGCAGAGTCGTAATACTTGGTGTTACGGGCGGAAAATTAAACTTATATCCCAAATGGTACAAAGAAAGATTATCAGGAGGCAGAAAGGCAGAAGCCGAATACATGCATTTAAGATATGAGGAATCCAAAAGGGCATGCAGGGTTATGTATGAGGAAATTGGGGGAGAAGAAAAAGGATATCATCCTATCACCTATATCCCTCTCTATTTAGGATTTGAAGATAGCAGAGATTCAATTACAAAATATTATCCGGGAGGAAGAATCAGGAGCAATATTTATATTCCGGGGAGGATTACTGTTTCAGATACCGAGAGGGTTATTAGATTATTGGATAAGTATGGTGCATCTACAATATTCCTGCCTTATCCGTATGATACCCACCCTTCACATATTGCGGCTGCTGATTTAGGCATGCTGGCAGCGCAGAGCTTTTCAAGCAGGATGAGTCGTTCTCTGAGGTGTTTTGCTTACGCAGGCGAGTCTTCTTCTCTCGAAGAAGCGCTGCAAGATGTAAATCGGGTTATGCTCCTCACACCTCGGGAATACCAGGCTAAGAGAGAGTTTTTAATAAGAGAGTTCGGGAGTCAGAAAGGGGCATGGATGTCCCGCCTTTTAAAGCAGAGCCAGGTTAGAAGGCAGGAGTATATAGATACTCTTGCCTTAAGGACAGGGTTAGGTTCAGAAAGGTTTGGCGATGCAGAACTTTTCCTTGAATTCATGGTTTATCCGGAAAGCCAGACTTCTCCCTGGATAAAAGAAGTTAAGGCTCCCCTGCCTGAAGAAGCAGTAACCCGGGAGCCGGTTCCGGTTCCGCAAACGCCCCCTCTGATTCCCGATGCCCGCACTGTTATAAGTACGCTTTTGTCTTTGGCTACGCTGTCTTTGGTTTGCTTACTCATCAGTAAAGATATTATAGGGGTTTATTTCATCAGGGATATATTTGTTTCCGTGAGTATTATAGTTTCTATGAATATATTTGCTCAAAAAGTATCCGCAAAGTCTGAATCGCTCAATCTCCATGAAATATATATGTTAGCAGTGTGGAGCATTATACTTGCTTCTTTCGGTGACGCAGGAGAAGTCTTAATCAACAATTTTATCGATACTGAAAATATTCTTATTACCGGTTTTCTGCGTATGATAGCCAATACTTTTTTAGGTTTTATTATTGCCACTCAGAGCTCATTTGTTCAGCGGAAAGCCCAGAGGGAAGAGACTTCAGACGAAGACTTCGCCGACAAAATTCTTGATATCTATTTTGTCAAAACCATTGTGGCATTGGTCTTTAATTTCCTTAAAAGCATTTTAATTCCTCTGGAGCTGCGGGGGTTTGTAACTATTATAAAACAGGTCCCGGATAAATTTTTCCAGATGTGGGTTTTGAAAAGAGAAAGTTCTATTTTCGGCCTTAGAGATAAGTTTATTAGTTTACTGGCAACGATGCATTATTTAAGATTGCCCTTCACCGGATGGATTTTTAATATGGCAAGGGAAAAATTAGGCGCTGATTTACCTGAAATATCGACTGAATCTCAAAACGGCGATGCCTCGGTGCTTCCTTCTCGATATGTGTATGATTCCTCCCGCAGGTTATTCAGCGATGATAGTTCTAAAATAAAGGTACTGCAGCTTGCTACTCATTTTAAAGTCAGCGGTGGTTTGGCACAAGCTACGGCTTCGGTATCCCGGTTAAATAACAGGCAGTACGAAGTGGCGATTGTCGCCGGGGCAACGCCTGCTCATAACCTCTGGACCAGTTTGATTAAAGAAGCAGAGGAAAACGGAATCATATTCGGCGGGATACTGCCGGATTTAGAGGTAAACAGGCCGAAGCCTCTGGCATTGCTAAAGGGATTCGTACTCCTTTACCGCCTTTTCAGAAGAGAACGTCCTGATGTAGTCAACGCGCATAATACTTTCCTGGCAGCTATGGCAGCAAAGCTTGCAGGCGTGCCTGTGGTAATCCTGACTCACCATACATCTGCCGATTTTGCTTTCGATGCTTTTGGAAAGGTGAAAGGATTACTGGCGTTATGGCTTGATAAAATTACAGTACATATATTCTGTGACTATGTATTGAATATGGCCGAGACTGTCTATAAGCAGAGAATAGAAGATTACGGCTGGCCGAGGAAGAAAACCGGCTGTATATCCATACCTCTGGATTTAGAAAGATTTGAAGCCGCAGCAGGTGCCTCGGAAGATCTCATCCAGCAACGTAGAGAGATGCTCGGGGTAGGCGGCCGTAATCCTATTATTGCCACAGTTGCAAGAATAGACAGGCTAAAAGGCTATGATTATTTAGTTGAGGCCGTGCAAGAAATAGTCCAGGAATATCCCGGTGCGGTTCTTCTGGCTATCGGAAGGTTTATGAGCGATGAGTATGAAAGAGAGATAAAGTCCCGTATAAGCAGCCTCGGGCTTGAGGAAAACATACGGTTTTTAGGGCATCGTGATGATGTCCCCGCAATTCTTTCCTCAGCCGATATCTTTGTTTTGCCTTCGTTGACCGAGTCTTTTGCGATGGTCGTGCCCGAGGCCTGTGCGGCAGGCCTACCGGTAGTGGCTACAGACGTAGGCGATATTTCTCTTCATATCAAGGACGGCGTAAGCGGTTTTATCGTCTCTCCCAGAGACAGCCCTGCTTTAGCCAGTGCGATTTCAGAAATGCTGTCTGACCCTGCGAGAGCCGAGGTTTTAGCCAGGACCGGCCGGGCATCTGTATTGGCAAAGTATGGCAGAGAAGGAGTAATGCAGGAATTCGAAGAGCTGTTTTTGAATTTAGCAAAGGGAAAGAAACCTTTAGCCTCACGCCTTGGATTATTGCCGGAGGAACCCACCAGAGGTTTTTCAATCCGGCCTAATTTAGGAAATTTAAAAAATAGTGCAATTAATTTATTGCGTAATCCAAAATTTCAATTGCAGGTTCTGACCTGCTTATTCCTGGCAGGTGTATTTGCGATAAACGGAGGATGGTGGAATTTGCAGTTTAGTTCGCTTTATCTTGACGAAGGCTCCCATCTTCTGCGCGGTTTAAGAGGATATATGACCGGGGAATGGGAATTTGCCGGCTTCGGCCTCGTTCCAGTATACGGTTTCTTCTGGTTCCTGAGCGGTATATGGGAACCGGTTGCCGGAGCAAGGCTGATGAGTAATATTTTAGGAGTAGCGAGTTCTTTATTCGTATTTTTATATGCCAGAGAATTACTGCGCTATCTTATTCCCAGAAAGGATAATGAATATACAGCATGGGGATTTGCCTTAATAGCAGCAGCTGTGTATTCCATTGCGCCCGCCACTTTATTTACTCATTGTTATGTTTCTCACGATGTGGTTATGCATTTTTTCTTTTCTTTGGGGCTATGGAAGCTGGCTGAAGGTATACGAAGAGATAAAGACTCTTCATTTATAATCAGCGGGGCCGTTTTTGCATTAGCGGCTGCTGCAAAGGTCGTCTCTTTACCCGCAGTTATTTTCTTGCTGGCCGCATCACTTGTCTTAAAAGGTAAAAAGGCTGCCAGGTATTTTATTATTCCCTTTATGTTCACATTTTCGGCTTTTACCATAGTATTCTTTGAATATTTTGATGCGCTGGTAAAGTCCTATTTATTTAACAGTGATAAATTTGCTTTCGCCGGAAGCGGTGCTGCCCAGGAAACAGTAACAGGACCTATTGCGACGCTGCTTAATTTAGCAGGTGTATTTATTAATAAGTTTCTGGGTGCCTTCAGCGACACCGGCTATTTAAGGTCCGTCAGTAATTTTTACGACCGGATATTGTATGGTATAGGAATTAGTTCTTTGATAGGCTTTATACTGACACCAAAAAAGACTAAATTGACAGCTCTGTTGGTATTTCTGGGGGGATGCGTGATGCCGTTGGTCCATATTTATGTCGAGCCGACTTCGGCGAATAAACACATGGTGCTTTCTGTGGCTTTCCTCGCTCCTCTGGTTTCTTTTGTTTTCTATACTATTTACAGTGCGGTGTTAAGCAGTGATAAGGATGTATCTTTTAAGGAGTTAAAGGCAACGGCTTTGCGTATTGGGCTTGCAGCTGCTTTTGTGGTGATTATTCCTTTATCCCTGCGGCACGTAGATTATATAAGAAACTCTACGGATATAGCCTGGAGAAATACAACCGCAGCTCATGAGGTAATAAGACAAGAAATAGAAGCAGATGATTATGTCTATACAGATGTAGGTCATGCTACCACAGCAGAGTTGTTGCCGCAATTGACCGAAAGCAGTATAGACGCCCAGATACGTACCCCTTATTATATACCTGAATATTTAAGCAGCGTTGACGGCAGAATTTACCCTGAAGGCGAAAACGAGACTATACTTGCACGCTTAAGAGACGGGGTTTTTGACTGGGTGGTGCTTGAAGGTAAAACCGCTCGTCTTGACATAGCCCAGGAATTTAAAGACATCCTGCAAGTAGGGGGAAGATATGAGTTAGTTTATATAGAAGACCCTGATACAGACCGTTGGCACGGAGTAGTACGGGTGTATAAATTGGTAGGGGAGTCTACTCCCGATTCGGTACAACCCTGGAGGACATTCGATTATGCCAAAGAAATGGCGAAATGGAGGACGGTAGAAGTTATATTTTTATCGGTATTGGGTAGCTTTTTTCTGGTTAAGTGTTTTTTCAGCAGGAAACTGCAGGCATTTACTTCCCGTTTTCTACGCCGGCGCAGGACCGGCAGGAGCATACCCCTGGTTCATACCCCCGGCTTAGTTACCGGTAATGCAATGAACAGCGCTAAGGCCCGGCTTGATAAAGGGTTTAACGAAGCTGATGTGATAGAGGAAGCTACGAGGATTATCGGCTCAGGCGAGATCAATTCTTACAGAGTTATAGATAAAGGGCCCCACCTTGATGCTGTTTTAGAATATTATAGATTGACCAGCCAGCACATAAAAGCAATGAGATTAAGAAGGGCTGTCAAAGCCGGCCGTCTGAGGGCAGGCCCCCTTGAGACCGCCTATGCCTTTAACGTGCAAGGGTATATCTGTATTGCAGACAATGATAATCCTTACTCCACAGAGGCGCTTATTGTACACGAAAACAACCGAGGTACCGAAGAGCAGGATTTAGAGGCAGAACGCGCATATGAGCGTTTTAAGGCAGAAAGTTCGCAGGATATCTGGGACGGCGATATCGAACCTGCTCCGGTAGAAACAATACGGGAGTTAACGGCCTGTGCGGAGGTAAGCGGCCCCGGTAACCACACAGCAGTAGCTAATCCCATGGTTGACCACTTCCATCCTCACCGGCATCAATTGCCCCGGCAGTGGGAAGTCCAGGAATTAGAAAGGGTAGTCGGTGCTTTCGTACTTACCAATCCAGGACTGGCGGAGCAAACGCAACTCTTTGAGGAAACCGAGGAGTACGAACAGCCTAAAGTTGTATGTGCTGCAGTGGAAGCCGGAACCGCAGCCCAACCCGCATTGTTAAGAGACCTCGTAATGCATTTATCTACGGATGAGGAAGCAATTGTCTATAATCCCATTATCGGTATAGATTTTAATAATAAAGATTTAGGAAATATCTGGATAAATATTCTTTTAGCTCCCTTTACCATCTTCACATTCTTCCTGACTATTTTCGTAGGGCCTCTCGCATACATTCTGATGCTCGTAGGAAGGAAAAAATCGGTGTTGTCAATTTTACAGTTTCAGGAATATGTTGTCGTGAGCATTATTCACTGGCTCTGGGGGAGCCTGTCCCCTACAGCCAACGTAAAGAGGCAGGGAGTTTTTAACACCGATGCAAGCTTGACCTGGGGTGAATATTTAAAGCAACGATGGAGATGGATGGAAGGTATCCGCAGGGATATGGCAAGGACTCTTGCCGCCCGTTATCCGGTAGCAGAAATAGGAAGAGAAAAGACATTAGATAGTAACACCCTGTTTGAACGCCTTACTTGCTGGATAAGAAGGCCGCAGCCTAAAGTATACAATTACCGGATGAAACACAGTAGTTTTGCGGAGGTCTTGGCCGATCCTTCTGTATCCAGGACAGGTAAGGTTTATCTTTCCGTAAAGCATCCTCAGGAGATAAGTTTTATCCCCGGTGTCAGGGGGGCTATAGTCACCGATGCCTACTCCGAAGGTAGAGTCACCGGAGAAGACCGCTGGGCCGGGGGAGAGCCGCTCGGGGTAGGGATAATTATCAATGTAGTCCCTGACGGTGCCGTAATAGTTACCTATGGAGGCCAAAAGATACATTTAGTGATGAACCCGTCCCGCTTAACAAAGGCGCAAAAACTTATCACGGCAGTCAATTACCTTACAGGCAGGATAGGCGTAGAAATAGACGGGCAATTATATTGCGGGCTGGAAGTTCCGGGGCAAGAGACGGCAGGTAAACCCAGAGTGCCCTGGTCTCCTTATGATGAACAGATGAGAGAAGCCGAACAGGAGGCAAGCCGGCAGTTAGAGAGGCAGAGAATGTCTGCAAGGCAGGCATATTTCGATTTAAGCGGCCAATATGAAGTCAGCCTGGGCCAGGAAGATACTTTGAGGATTCCGGCAGAAGTCGGATTCAGATGGGGAGTCGGGAAACTAAGGAGATTATTATCCCGGCTGACCTTTGGTAAACTGGACGGTCTGCTTTTTGCCAGAGGACTGCACTTTTTTATGTCCATGGTAGGTTACTACAGACCTGAGGAGATAATCGATGAGACCGAGGGAGCTTTGCAGGCCGATGAAGAAGATACTCAGGACAGACTTAGAGGGATTTCCAATCTACTTTCGAGATTAGAAGAAAAATACTCGGTATCGGCAGGCGGAATATTATCTCATGCCGGTTTACCGGACATACGCCGGCAGGATGCCCTTCTGCTTGCCAGAGAAATTATAGATAGAGTTACATCTGCCATGGCAGCAGGTAATCCTGCAGCCAGATATCTATTTACCGGTACACAAAAAGGTTATAGAGGGGGGGATGTTGTTAAGCCATTCGGATGGATAGGTTCTGAGGAAGCTGTAGTATACCGTATATTGACCGATTATTTCGGCAAAGACAACTATCGGCAGGACAGGACGTGGCTCTGGGGGCCCAGGGATTGGAGCAGAGGGCCTTTACGTTTAAGCGATTATCTGTTTGGAGATGCCTCCGGCAGTGTCGATACCGTCTTTGAAAATATAGTATACGAATATTTAGAAGCTGCAAAGGAAGCCGGTTACCGCATAGATAGAGTTTTATTAAGCGAATCTGCCAGCGGCAGGCGCATGATTGTGGTGGCTCCTTCGGCCCATAATATACTTTATAAAGGAGCAGGTAATATCGATGTTGAAAAATCAGGTTACGGGCAGGAACATGGCTTATCGGAATATGAACAAAGAGTGTATGATGCCACTTCTTTCTACAGCCGTGGCCGCTTAGAAGGTATGGAGGTCGTTATTCTCACTCCCGGAGAATACGAAATACTTACAGATAGCGGTTCAGGTGTTCAGGAACTCAGAGAGGCGCCTTGCCTAACACTGCCTTCTTTTGTTTTGAGTAGTGAATTCAGAGAAGAGATGCTTGCTGCTTCGGCTATAGAGCGTGTATCAGGATTTGAGGCATACCTTATTTATGTCGCCAGAGCCATAGAAAATGGCGAGACTGTTATGAGCTTTTATGCCTGGGTTATCGATAATTCATACATTGAGCCTACAGGCGAACAGGTAAAAGATCTCTATTCGCAGATGAGCCGTTACTGGCTCAGCCGTCTTAATGAAACACTCCTTGAGCAGGGCCTTGAGCCTTTGAGTCAGGAGGCAGAAGACACCGGTTATATAGTGCCCGATAGCAGAGACGAAGCATTGTTAAAATCATATTTCGGCGACGAAGACCAGGTTTTAGACCTTTACGACCATACGAGGTGGTACAGCTATGTCGGTTTACCTTTCCCTGTCCCCTTTGTCGGTAAAATCAGAATACCCATCCCCAGGCCCTGGTTTCCCATGAACCAGCGGGTAAATGCTTTAGCAGTAAGGTATGAAATTGCCCGGGGCAGATACTCTTCTTTGTTCGGCATAAGCACATTACCGGAGATACCTGAGCTTTCTCTCCTTACGGAAGATAACCTGTTAGGCCATCTGTTATTGACTTACCCTCACGGCCCGGTACCGGCTGTTCTCTGCGGGGTCAGCCTGGAAGCTATTCTGGCATTGGGAGATTCCCTGGATGACAGGCTTCAGGGTTTTATACACAATGTGTTTGAGGGAATCTTAAGAGCGAATGAAGATGTTGTATCCAACGAGCTGGATTCTCATATCTTAAGAAGCTTTGCTCCTTTCATCCAGAACCAGTTTGCCTTATCGGGGACTTCACCCAGAGGAGACGTAGGCCGTAACCATATACCTGTTCTGGACGATTGGTTCGGAGGAGCTTCCTGGCAGGATGTAAGGAGACGGTATGAGGGAGTATACCCTTATGTAATAGGTATGTCTTACCGCCTGGCGTTGAGATATCAGCATATAAAGGGCTTCCCTGAGGCAACGAGTGCGATAAGAGAATACTGGGGAGACGATACCTGCGAGAAGCTGCCCGTGCCTTTTCTGACTGCAGCGGCGTTGTCTCTTGAACATACAACAGATGAATTAAATAAAACGGTTGCCCGTATCTCGCAAAGACTCGCAGCTGTTTTTCAGGGCCTGGAAGATATGAGAGGCAGCATTTCCATACCTTACCAATACCAGCAGGCCGTCTATGTGTGTTCAAGGAAATTACCTGAAAGTTTACGCAGACAATTTTTACTCTACCTGCAAGAATGGGGGGTAGAATATGTGACGGACATTGCTCCCGTGGTTAACAGGCTTCCTTCACAATTCAGAGAGGTACTACTTTCGGAGATTTTCAGGAGAGACTATCGTCCCGATATAATCTTTTCTGTGATTAGAAAAGAATTTGATGAACGCGGAACCGCGCTTCGGGATATTATAAGCAGGCCTGCCGTACTCAGAGACAGGTACCTTAGAGTCCGGAGAGATGAGTTACTGGAAAAAGATATTGTTAGCCGGGATTTTATTTATAAACTGGTTAATTTTATATCCAATGTAGCGATTGCGGTTTTTCTTTTTGTTTTCTTTAAAGGGGTTTTGTTTACAATCATGGATACCAATCTTGTGAATTTCTCTGCCTCGAAATTCATGCTTGAGATATTACATATTACCGTTAGAGGGAGTGTGTTCTGGTTTGCTATGGCCGGGGCCAATCTGTTTTTCTGGACATTTTTCAGTATTCCGCTCCGCTGGTCTATGAATGCTTTAATTAATCTGGGAGTATGGCTTGTTTTCGGTGTCCGCATATTGATTAATCAATTACAAGTTGCGGGTTCCCGCCTTCTGGAAAGAGAATCTCCTTCAACGATTACTCCTATTAATCCAGTCGAAGCAGGCCTTAATACTATCGCTTTCGGATGGATTGATTTGTATCAGAGAATACCATCGTATGATTATCTATCCGGGAATCTGGACGAAGATTTCGGAGAGATAATATTCGATCCTACAGGAGGAGAGAATAGATTCTATTCCGGCCGGAGAGCATCTCCCGGAGCCGGGGAGTTTGCGGCAATACTTAATCGTGCCTTGAATTCTCTGGAAAGCAGACTATCCGTTCAAACCCAATTGGCAGGTTATTTAAGGCAAATCATGGGCGATATTACTTCTCAGGTGACTATCGTTGTTTCCCGGAAAGGTGTGCTGGACCTTACTTCGGTGCGCCACAAGAATACGGTTATATTTAATTATGAGTTTGCCTATCAATGCATAGAAGATTATGAAAAATATCCGCTTATCGTCGAATGGCTGGTTGCCGAAAGGCTGTTTCACGAATTAGGACATATCGCTTCGGGAATTAACGGAGATGTATCAGAACGCAGAAGGGTTGAAGGAGAACTTATCCAGCAGGATGTCTTACTCTACGAATTTACTCTGGGTTTTCTGATCAGGGGCCGGCCCCTGCAGAACCTTATCAATGAATATTTTTCCATACAGAATCCGAGGATAGATTTCCGCTCGGGCCACTATTTTGAATTCCTGAATATTTTGCTGCTTTTACCTTCCCGGGAATACCGGCAGAGGATTATTGATATGCATTTGGACAGAGTTTACCCGGAAGGAATAGCCCTTACAGATCTGGATGCCATGGGACTCACTTCATATTCCGGAGGCAACATAATCGTTGAAGGAGGAATTGAGGTGGTAAACGGAAGAGGCCTTTTCAATCCCTGGAGTTTTGGTATGAGCGAGGTATCTTACGGGCCCTTAACGGTTGAGAAGATTAATATGTTCGCCAATGCCCTGGCTTTCAATCTAAACGGCGACAAGGATTTATTGAATAATTTAGCCCTTGTGGTTACGTCAGGAGCCGCAAGAGTAATTGGCAGAAAAGACGGGCATCTCCAGGTCACTGTAGGAATAGAGACTCTATCCCGGCAGGAGGAAATGGCACATTTTACCGAGGAAGTTATAGCCAGATTATCCCTGGAGAAACAATCAGCCGCAGGCTCTAAGGATATACACACCATGGATGATTTTAAACAACCCCTGCGGGGTGTTATACCCTGGCAGTCAGTAGTTATATTGATGGGGCTTTTTTCAGGTGTTGTTTTTATTTCTCTAAAAATTTTCGGAGTACCTCTCTACGGCCTTAATCTTATTTCTTCAGACCTGGCTTTAAAAATTGCCGGCAGTATAGCCGGGATATCCCTGTTGGGTGCTGCTATGTTCATTTTATGGTGGAGGTCATGGAAGACAAGAGGGCCGCCGGGTGATGAGAATTTTTACGAAGCAGTTCACAGAGTTTCGTCTTTACCGCGTATCACGAAAAAAATAAACAGAAGGCAAAATATTGATATTTCTGATTGGAATAATTCCCCGGACAGAGAGATAATCCTCAAAAATATTATACGTCTCTTCCTCAAAAAAGTAGAAAATGAACAGGTCAAATCATTCTCTTCTTTAAGGCTTATAGGAGCCATACCCGGTTTAGGTATTATAAACGTATTGGCCCAGATACCGCTTATAAACCTGCCTTTGCTTATAATCGGAGGAATACTTGATGTTTTCTTTTTCTTTCTTACCTACCGGCTTTTTCTAAAACCGTTTCTGGTGCCGCTTGGAGTATTTTTTGCCTGGAGACAAAACTATTTAGAAGATGAAGAAATAGGTAACATAGTAGCTGCAGCTATTCAGGCCTCAAAGCAGAACTCCGCCGTATATCCGTCTAAAATCAGCAGAAGATACCTGCAATTTACTCCTTTAGATTTTATTATAGTCTATTTGGCTTCAAGGACAAACGAAGAGGCTTTATTGGGTAAGCTTAAAAATGGATTATCGGTATCTATTGTAATATTAAGCCGCGGTGTTACTGCTGTGGTATTACAGAGAATATGGATAGCCTTTATAGGCAAATACATCACGCCTGTGATACTCCATACATTGTTTTCTCCTCAATTTCTTGGAGATGTTGTCCTGGCACCGCTGATTCCGGTTATAGGCAGGTATGCGATTAGCTGGCAGATTATTCTCGGGGGACTGGTTTTGGCATTGTGTTTGAGCACCCCCTCGATAATACAGGTTTGGAAACAATCTGATAATGCCAAAAGAGCATTATTTCAGACATTGATGGTTATACTTAAGAGCTGGGTCAGCCTTATTCTTATAGGCCCCCAGATGCAAATAGCAGTGCACTGGACCAACGGCATACCCTTTCTGGGAGATGCCGTGAAGGCTATGGATATCTATGTATACGGAAAAGAAAATCATAACGGTATAGGCCAGGCATTCTGGGAGATGATGGAGGGTACTACGGGAATTCATCTGGACACAACTCTATACACACCGTTGGCTTACATTTTTAATAAGGGGTACGGTCTGGAGTCAGCTCGGGCCGCGACATTGTTTTACAGGAATAACGACCTGGCAGAACAATATGAAGAATATAATCACGATTGGCAGATTCAGGGCTATAGCGGAGACAGCAGCGTTGCCCAGGGCGGGGAATTAGAGTTTTATGTTTATACGGATAACCCGCTTTATGAAGTAGAAATCTACAGACAGGGCCTCGATTTGCAGCCATTAACATCGCCTATAGTCCATCAGACCCAGGCAGGCGGCGCTAATGTTATGGATTTCACTATCCCCTCACACTGGCAGAGCGGTGCATATTTTATGAAGATTTCAGCCGACTTTGATGATTACAGTTATATACCTTTTGTAGTTACGGAAGACGAGCCGGGTTCTTTTTCAGATATGCTTTTTGTTGTGGATACGTTAGGCGACCAGGCTCACAACAACTTCGGCGGACAGAGCTTGTTTGAATACAATTCTTTTAACGGAGTGCCAGCTGAGGAAGTATCACTTTCCAGGCCCTTAAATTTTGGAGATGGTGCCGGCAGTTTCTTCCAGGCAAAAGCCGATATGGTCAGCTGGTTGGAGAGGAGAGGTTACGGCCTGGAATACGCGACCGATATAGATATAGATAATAACCCGGATATTTTATCCAATTATTCGCTGATAATAGAGGTAGGCCCCGATACGGTATGGACTCCGCAAAGAGTAGAAGCATATGAGGAGTATATCGGAAACGGCGGAAACCTGGTAGTTTTCGCCGCCAGCCCCGCCGTCTGGCAGGCAGATATCAATAGCGGTAATTTAAGTATCGCCTGGGATGTTTCCGGAGAAAGGGTAGGCGGTCTAAACTACGCATATGGAGGGAATGCAATAAGCGGGTTAGCGGCAGTAAATACCGGTAATTGGGTATATGAAGGTGTCGATATACAGGAAGGGGAGATGATAGTCGGCGAAGAAGTTTTAGTCCCGGCTGATTTACCTCCTGCCAGTGTGGCGGGATTAATAGACCCCAGAGGAGTAACGGTTCTGGGGTTTGTGCCTGTTTCCGGCGAAGGCCAAGGGGTTATGATTTTAAAAAGGACACCCAGCGGAGGGATGATATTTAATTCGGGGACAGAAAGGGTTGTTTCGGCCTTAGGAGATGATGATTCGGCATTTTCCGGGATAGTATCCAATGTTATATATAATTTATCAGGCAAAAAAGAGAGCGTAGTCTCTCTTACTGCCTTTAGGGAATTCGGAGGTTTCGGAAATATATCTTTTGCAGAAGACTCTGATTATGGAAGTGTACTTGAGGTCGAACCACGGGGAGTTTTGGGCATAAGG
>WJKZ01000049.1 GCA_014728785.1 Candidatus Omnitrophota bacterium | reverse complement strand
GCTCAAAACGGCTAACTTCAATTCCCTTTAAAGATTCCTTGCGCCGGGCTTCGTAATCAAGTTTAGCTTGATTAAGAATGCGGGAATACTTAGCATAATTTTTCTCTGCCAGATCCTCTGATTTCTCCGCATATATCTGAATCTTTTCAAGCTCGCCCTTATCAAGCCATATACCGTGGCCGTTAGAGCAGCGATCTATCATTATACCCGAAACAGAAGCATAAATATTTCTGCCCATCAACGCTCCGCAGACAGGACAGTTGAGCTCAGGTACGGTCTCTCCGAGAGAAGCCTGCTTGAGCTCTTCGGGGTCGATTTCTTTTCGTTCCTCGGGAGAAAATTGTACTTCCCTTTTCTCGATTATCTGAGGCAGTTCTTCATCGTCAAGCCAGACTCCTCCGCATCTGGCACAAACATCTATCATCACACCTTCATATTCTTTCTCACGAAGGTTTTCCCCGCAGGTAGGACATATCCTATCAGTAGGCTTTGAGTCTTCGGAGACTTCCATAGACTTGCTCCCCTTTTTGTAAAATTCCATTACAATCTGGGACTTTTCAAGCTCCCCCTTATCCAGCCAGAATCCATGGCCCTTAGGACAGCGGTCCAGCATAACACCCGTACCTGCGTATTCAAACTCTTTCATCTCTTCCCCGCACCTGGGGCAGCTAACGCTTCTATGCTTTCCCCAGGCATCTTTAAATACATCCAGAAGCTGGTCAGTATTTAGGGAAGCCGGGTTTGCGTCTTTCTTGAAATCCATCAGGCGGCTCATTAAAACAGAGCGTTCTTCTTTGTTCTCAAGAGCAATTTTTAGAGCTTTTTTTATCTGCTCAGGAGCGAAGGTCTCAACTTCTGCTTTTATAATCTTGCCTAATTCATCCTTATCAAGCCATACCCCTCCGCAGCTACTGCACACATCTATTTCAACGCCTTCATAAGGAACTTTTTCCATTTCGGTCTCATTACATATCGGACACTTCATTCCAAAACCTCCTTACGTTTTCCTATAAATTATAACACTTTTGCTGAAATTATCTATATAATTTTACCCCTTAAAAAGCATAAAAATAAAAACCACGTAAGCTAAAAAAAGGGCTCCTCCTTCACAACGGCTTATTTTATGGCCGGTAAGCATGATAATAAAAATCACAAGGCTGAAAATAAGCATTACAGGCATCTCAAAAGTCATTATGGAAGGGTTAACCTCTATAGGCCTTATAAGCGATACTACTCCTATAACAAAAAGAATATTAAAAATATTACTTCCTACCACATTTCCTATCCCGATACTGGGCATCTTCTTGAAAGACGCCGCCATAGAGGCGGATAACTCCGGCAAAGAGGTGCCTATGGCAAAAACAGTTACTGCTACAACCCAGGGCTTCACCTCAAAAACTCTGGCTAACCCTACTCCTCCTTTTACCATAAGGTCAGCACCCGCAACCACACCTGCAATAGATAGGGCTATAAGAATGGAAAGAAGCGGTCTGGAATTTATTCTGGTTACCAGTTTTTTATACCTGAAATCTTCCAAATTATCAACACTGGATATATCTTTAGAGCCTTTATAAGACAACCACAGAAAAAACAAAAGGCAAAGTAGAAATATAATCCCGTCCAGGCGGCTTAAAAGTAAATCCAGACTTAAAAGATAAAGCAAACCGGCTGAAAATAACATTACCGGAAATTCTCTCTTAAATATGCTTCTCTCAACCTTCAAAGGATTGACTAAAGCGCAAAGCCCCAAAATCAAAGCGATATTGGCAATGTTACTGCCCACTACGTTACCAAGAGCAATTGACTTATGATCTTCCAGGGCTGCAATTATACCGACGCCGGCCTCGGGAGCGCTGGTTCCGAAGGCAATCAGAACGAGCCCTACAAAAAGAGGGGAAAGCATAAATATTTTAGACAATTTAACGCAAAACTGGATAAGCCACTCGGAACTGAAAATGAGCAAAGCTAAACCGATGCTAAAAATAGTTAAAGGCAAAATTAACTGGGTAATCATCAGAAAAATTATAACAGATTTATCTTTGTTTTAACAATGAAAAAAGCAGTTTAAACAAATCATACTTTACAGGGGGCTTAAAACCAAGTATAATTGGAATCCGTGAATTATTCAATGAGGCTTATATTTTTGCAAGCTGTATAGCGCAGCAAAAATATTTAGCCGAATTGATCCGGAGCGATCGAGGTGCGAAGCGGCGAATGAGCCGAAGGATCTCAGTGTCGATAAACTTCAAAGAATAACCTTAGATAATTACATGTTCATCGGAAGGGTGGCCGAGCGGCTTAAGGCGGCGGTTTGCTAAACCGTTGTACGGGTGAAAACCCGTACCCAGGGTTCAAATCCCTGCCCTTCCGTTTTCTTTCGCAAAAAAAACGGAAAGGTCTCGCCCGTCTCGGCAAAATTATATTTTGACGGACCTTCCACCATTTTTTGAAAACCAGAGACTTAAAAAATGGCGAGATTTCTCCGTAATTCCTAAACCTTGCTTCTCTTGCCCGTAAAAAATTCCCGCATCAAAGATGTGGCTTCAACTGCTAAAACCCCTTTTTTGACTTCAAACTTATGGTTAAGCTTTAAACTATTTATATCCAGTTTGGAACCCAGGGCACCGGTCTTTGGGTCATCCGCGCCGTATACAACACGATACAGGCGGCTCAAGACAAGAGCACCCGCACACATAGAACAGGGTTCTATAGTGACAAATAGTGTACAATTATCCAGGAATTTAGACCTAAGATGAAAACTGGCTTTGGTTATGGCGATCATTTCTGCGTGAGCGGTAGGGTCTTTTAATCTCTCAACCTGATTATGGCCGCGGGCGATAATTTTTCCCTTACAGGTTATCACTGCCCCCACGGGAACCTCGTCTTCTCTCAAAGCGCAGGCTGCCTCTTTGAGAGCTTCCTTCATGTACCCATCAAACTTTACCATTTATTTTTTTGATGATTTTGGTGAAGAGCTTGACTATCTTGGGGTCGAATTGTTTACCTGCCTCACTTTTTATTATCTGGAGAGCTTTTTTGCGGCTGTAAGCCTTACGATACGGCCTGTCGGAAATCAAAGCCTGATATACATCGGCAACAGCAACAATCCTTGCGCCCAGGGGTATCTCTTCGCCTTTAAGGCCGAGGGGGTAACCTTTTCCGTCATAACGTTCATGATGGTAAAGAACCGACGGCACAGAGCCTCTTAAGGCATGAATACCCCTTAAGATTTCTGCTGCTATGGAAGGATGACTTTTAATTTTAACTTTTTCTTCAGGTGTAAGGGGGCCCCTCTTTGAAAGTATACTCTCATCAATCCCCACTTTACCTAAATCATGCAAGACCGATGCATTCTTTATATT
>WJKZ01000048.1 GCA_014728785.1 Candidatus Omnitrophota bacterium | reverse complement strand
GTACAATACATGAAAGCCTGAAGCTTGTCCGTTAAAGTTATACTTTGACGTACAGACTGCCGGCCTATCAAATTATAAACAAATCAACAATCAGGAGTTGATTATCTTTTTTGCAACATCATCATTTTTGTCGGTAATAAACTTTGCTCCGGTCTCGGCTGCAGTCTCTCTATTCCCCGCATATATATCATCACGGCTGATATCTTTAAGAGAAAATTTGCGCGCTCCCGCCATCAATTGCTGAAGCCCTGCGGCAAGTTTGTCGGCCAGCGTCCAAGAAGCGACAGCTCCGAAAGGTATATTTTTCATCTCATCTTTACCCACTTTTTTCTGGACGTCATAGTAAGATGCAAATATCTCATCGGCAGTTGCTCCGAAAGCAGCTACTGTGGGAGGGAGTTTATCCCAATTGCCATTAACTTTTTCTTTTACCGACGCATTCAGCGCACCTTCGATATTCGAACCCAGAAAAGCAGGTATCATCAAAGCTCTGCCCATACAAACTAATTTGGTAAAAGGAGCTCCCAGGGCAAGCGCTTTAAATATCTGGTCTTCCCTGGCAAGGCCGCCGGCAAAAGCCATATCTACCACATCCTTTCCCTTATCAGAGAGCATCTTCGCATATTCATAAGCTTTGGCATGCAGCAGAACCGACGGCACCCCCCAGCTCTCCATCATGTTCCAGGGACTCATGCCTGTACCGCCGCCTGAACCGTCAATGGTTAAAAGGTCCAACTTGGTCTCGGAGGCATACCTTATCGCCATTGCCAAAGCCTCCATGCCGTAGGAACCTGTCTTTAAAGAAATTCTTTTATATCCCAGGCCTCGCAGATATTCTACACTTTTTTTGAAGTTTTCCCTGACCTTATCAGGCGATGGCAAACTTGTATAGCCTAAACGGCTATGGCGGGCAAAAGCTTTAATCGCCTTGTGCTTGAAAGCTTCCTGAACTTCAGGTATGGTAGGGTCGGGGTCAACAACATATCCTCTGTTTTTCAGGAATAAAGCGTAATCCAGACTGGTCACCTGAATTTCTCCTCCGATATCTTTTGCTCCCTGACCCCATTTTAGCTCTATAATTACTTTATCTCCGTATTTATCGATCACATACTCGGCAACACCGTTACGCGTATCTTCCACATTAAGCTGGACTATAATAGCACCGTAGCCGTCATAATATCTTAAGAAAGTGTCTACCCTTCTGTCCAATTCAGGAGCTTTGGAAATTTTTCCGTTCTTTATCTCAGCTGTCCTGTCCACCCCCACTACATTTTCTCCGACTACGATAGGATAGCCAACCAATGCCGCACCTATCGCAAAAGACTCCCAATACTTGGCAGCAATCAAAGTCGAGCCTAAAGCGCCGGTCATCACAGGCACCCTGTATTTTGTTTTTATCTCTCCTCCAAAGCTGCCCTTTAGACTGACATTAGGAAATATACAATCATCTTCGGAATTACTTAAGCCGTTGGGCATGCCTCTGGCGCCATAATTATAGCCGTCTATCCTCAAAGAATTGTAAGAGACTCCTACATGAAAAGTATTACCGCTACCGGAAGTTATCCGTCCAAAATCCCGGGGATACAGAAGTTTTCTCCCCTTTAAGCTGGCAAGCCAGGTTTCACATTTACCACGGCAATCAGCCTGACATAAAGTACATAAACCCGACTCGGCTGCATCCCCTCTGTTTACAGTTCCTAAAGCATCATTTCTTTTACGCCACCACTGAAACATACAAACCTCCTTCGTAAAAAATCTACGTATAATTCCTGTTAACCCTATACGTGACTACACAGATTTTTATGATTACATAGATTAGCCGCCAAACGCTGCAATTAAACGCCTCGTTTGTTTAATTTACTGCAATCTTTGTAATCTATCTTTAAATTTTTGAGAGCTTGAAATTGTGAATTTTTTTAACCTTTTGCCTAATTTTTAGGCAGAAACGGGTAAAAAAAAAGCGCCCCTCCTGTTATTGTGTTTTATAACAGAAAGGACGCCGTTGTCCTTACAAAAGGATAACATAATGATTAAAGCTGTCAAGACGTTTTATTGTTTTAGAAAGGAAGAGAACCGGATTTTAAAAAGCGGGTTATTCCTGCGGCTGCGGTTTTTCCCATACTCATAGCCTCTATTACCGTTCCTTCTCCGCCTACTATATCTCCTCCGGCAAAAACCCCTCTTAAAGAACTCTGCAGGAAATTATCCTTTATAGTTATTTCCCCCCGCCGGTTAGTCTCCAAAGCCGGTTCAGAAGAAGTCAGCACCCTGTTAGCGCCCAGACCTATAGCAATAATTGCCAGGCCGCATTCAATACTAAAAGCGCTATTCTCTATAACAACCGGCCTCCGCCTGCCTGAAGAATCAGGTTCACCCAGCCGGCACCTCAGGCATTTTATCTTTTCAAGCCGGTTGCCTGAATCTGCAAGCAACTCTTCGGGTTGTACCAGAAACTTAAACTCTATCCCTTCTTCTTTAGCATGTTCGATTTCCAGTCTTCTTGCAGGCATCTCCTTCTCTGTCCTCCGGTATAAAATGCTTACCCTTCCCTTAAGGCCTCTCAGTCTCTGAAGCCTTAAAGCAACCCTGGCTGCATCAACGGCAGTATTTCCCCCGCCCACTACTACTACTTTCTCGGCGATATTTACCGGTGTATGATACTCGGGAAATCTGTATGCCGACATCAAGTTGACCCTGGTTAAAAATTCATTAGCCGAGTAGACATTGGGAAGATTCTCCCCCTTTATGCCTAAAAAAGAGGGGACCCCGGCACCTAAGCCCAGAAAGAAAGCGGAAAATCCTTCTTTTTTCAAATCCTGCAAGCTCTTAGTCTTACCTATAATACAATTAAGGACAAACTCCACACCCATCTGCTTTAAATAATTTATTTCATAATCGAGAACCTCACCGGGCAGCCTGAAAGGAGGTATGCCGTAACGCAATACTCCCCCGGCCTTATGGAGAGCTTCAAATACTACGGTTTTTATGCCCTCTCTCGCCAGCTCTCCGGCTACAGACAACCCCGCAGGGCCTGAACCGACAACTGCTACCTTAAAACTCTTTGAGCCCGGCCTTGTTTCAGGAATCCCGGAAGATAAATTATTAAGCATAGCGTAATCTCCCGCGAATCTTTCCAGGAAATGAATATTTATAGATTTTTCCGAAGCAAAAGGAGCCCCCTGGGAGTTAAGCACACAGGTTTTTCTGCACTGATATTCTGCGGGACAAACTCTGCCGCAGATAGAAGGAAAATTATTCTTTTTTCTGATTTCAAAATAAGCTCCCCTGTAATCTTTTTCTCTTATATGGCGGATAAATTTCTTTATATCTATACCCACGGGGCAGCCTTTTATACAAAGCGGATCCTTACACTGCAAACATCTATTTGCTTCTCTTAAGGCCTCCTCCTCGGAATATTTAAAAACCACCTCCTCGAAATCTTTTATTCTTTCGGAAGCGCCGCGCTCAAGGGGTCTTACAGGTTCTTGCATCATCACCGGTTTTCGCCTAAACCTAACCTGCAAATATGGTTTTCTCCTTCAATATAAGTACTACTCCTGCTCTCTGCCTCCTGCCAGTTTATCAGGTGAGCATCGAAATCCGGACCGTCTATACAGGTAAACTTCACCTCTCCTCCCACAGTAATCCTGCAGCAGCCGCACATACCTGTGGCGTCTACCATGAGAGAGTTAAGGGAAGCTATTGTTTTTACATCTTTCTTTCTGGTTAATTCTGCTGCTTTTTTCATCATCGGTATTGGGCCCACTACATAAACCAAATCATAATGTTTTCCGGCTATCAGCTTCTTTAGTATGTCGGTTGTAAATCCTTTCTCGCCGCAACTTCCGTCATCGGTAGCGGTATAAAACTCATCGGATATCTTCTGCAATTCTTCAGCCAGTATCAATAATTTTTTTGTACGGGCGCCTAAGACAACAGTTAAGGTATTTCTTTTTTTCTTTAAAGCCTGTGCAACAGGATAAATTTCTGCGATCCCTACCCCCCCTCCTATTATTATAGCCTCTCCGTATTTCTTTATAACAGAAGCTTTGCCCAGAGGCCCAATCAAAGCATGGAAAGAATCACCTTCTTTTAACCGGTTCAATAAAGAAGTGGTAAAGCCGACTTCCTGAACTATTAAAAAAATACTGCCTTCCTCCTTCTTAGCATCTACTATGGTAAGGGGTATCCTCTCGCCCCGGGAATCAGCCATGACGACTACAAATTGACCCGCCCTGGCCTTTTCAGCAATTTGAGGGGCCCTTACCTTAAAACGGGTAATCCTATTACATTCGTATTCACTAAGTATATTTTTCTCTAATATCTTACTCATCACTTTAAGGAAATATCTTATTATCCCCGCCGGTTAAACCCGCCTTCCCCGAAACAGCGAGAAAATAAACCTTAAAAGGCTTTGTTTCAGGCAGGAAAAATAAGAAGGCATGCTCCCGGATTAAGCAGCTCTTTAAGACCGGTTATGCCATTGACCAACAGAGTCACCAAAATTCCCGCTAAAGCAACACCAAGGGCTATGGCCAGAAAAGCCCTTCTTACATTAAGCCTGAAAAGCGTAGCGGCAACACTTCCTGTCCAGGCACCGGTAACAGGAAGGGGTATCGAAACCAGAAATACCACCCCCCAGAAACCGAAACGCTTAAACTGCCGGGAGTTTCTTTCTACCCGGGAAAACCACCAGCGAAAAAATCTGCCTACAAACCTGGCGTTTTTTAACTTTTCAAAGAAAAATCTGAAAATTAAAAGAAGGGGTAAAACAGGAAGCATATTGCCGATAAAAGCTAATAAATAAACCTGACAACCGGGAATCTCCCAATAAAAACCAGCCGGTATTGCCCCCCTTAACTCCAATAACGGCAAAGCAGAAATTATAACTACGGCAAGCTCTCTGGGAAAAAGCAAAACCCATTCCGGTAAACTCATCTTAAGTTCTCCTTTAAAGATAAAAACAAAACCGCACCAAACACAGTTTTATCTCTTAAAAAAGGAAATAATTATAAAATAAAGACTCAAAAAGGAGATATGTTCCGGGCACGGCCTACTCAACGGGCTAACCAAAAAAGAAAACGTAAAAACCGTATAGTATCTACAAAAGGATTTATTTTACTGTGGCTGTCCAGCGGGTAGATACTCTTAACCGGCAAATTCTCTATTACAAAACCCGCCCGGGCAGCCTTTATTAATATTTCCGAATCTGTCTCAAACTTTTTTGTTTTTATCCTGATTTTCTCAAGGACTTCTTTTTTTATGAGCCTGAAACCGCATTGAGTATCGGGTATTTTCTGGCCGATAATAAAAGAAATAAACCAAGACATAAGTTTGTTAGTCCACATCCTTATCCGAGGCATGCCGAAAGGGTTGCTCATTCGGTTTCCCACAACTATATCGGGAGATTTTTCACTTATCTGAATAAATTTATCTAAATCATCAGCGCTATGCTGGCCGTCAGCATCCATGGTAACCAGATAATCAAATTCCTTATTGTTGAGCAGATACTCTATTCCTTTTTTTAGAGAATTTCCTTTACCCAGATTCTTCTTGCTTCTTATCACCTCATCGGCCACTTTGGCGGCCGACTCATAGGTATCGTCGGTCGAGCCGTCATCAATCACCAGTAGGGGGATATTTTTTCTCTTCACTCCTTCCAGCATAACCTGCAGGGATTTTCCTTCATTATAAGCGGGGATAATAACCCATATTTTTTTCATAATCTTATTTTTATCTTTCCAAAAGCCAGTATTTTTCAAACAAAAACCACTGCTCGGGATATTTTTTCAGGTATCTTTCCAAAACCTTAATGTACTCCTTAATTACTTCATTCTCGTCAAACTTCTCGTTTATTTTATGCGTAATAGCTTTCTCAAAGATTAATTTATAGTCAAATCTACCTTTCCTTATGAAGAACGAAGGAAGGATATGAGCCCGGGTTTTTGAAGCAAAATAAGCTGCACCTCTGGGTAAATAAGCATATCTGTCAAAAATCCTGAATTTCTTTTTGTTGAGAGAAAAATCGCGGTCACCCAGCATAGCGAGCATCTCCCCTCTCCTTAAAACCGATATACACCTTTTAAGAGCCATACCTATAGGAATAACCTTTAAACCGCAAATGCGGCGCTGGACATCAAAAAAAATGTTAGTGCGCTCGTCTCTGTGAGAAAGAGCGATAACCGACAAGGGATAACCAAGCATGGAAGTTACCACTCCCCCCAGTTCATAATTACCTAAGTGTGCAGTCAAAGCTATTACCCCCTTCCCTTCCCCTAAATACCTGTCTAAATGTTGAAGACCGATAATTTCTACATGTTTTTCTATGAACTGCGGGCTTAATTTAGACTGCCTGAAAAAATCCGCCAGGTAATAAGCAAAATTTATAAAAACATCTCTGGTCTTTTTCTTTAAAACTTCTCTGCCCTCAACTAACGGAGACAGGTTATATTCTACAGCTTCCCTGTCCCCGGGAGAAGTATAACAATGAATAATTGCTATGATTTTAGCCAAAAAGTAAACGACTCTCCGTGGCAGAGAAACTGCTATTGCTTTGCCTAATATAAAAGGATAATACATTTATAATTCAAATATATTACTTTCGGAACAGAAGGTCCAAAACCTGGGGTTTTAAAAGAACCTCTATAGCTAAAGACCGTCTGTCTGCATTCACTAACTTGTCAGTTCAAGTACAAGATCCACAATCCTCAGGGAAGAATCTATAAAAGATATACTTTTAGCCTTTTCCTTCATAGAGTACATAAATTTCTGATCATTAAGCAGTTTTTCCACCATTTCTTCAATTTCAAAAGTAGTGTCGGCTCTGAGTATTGCTTCCTTTTCCAAAAGGTACTCTACGTTTTTTTCTTCCTGGCCCGGTATGGGTGAAGTAACTATTATGCTCAAACCCTTAGCCAGAGCTTCGGAAATAGTTATTCCTCCCCCTTTGGTTATTATAATATCCACAAAATCCATTATTTTATAAACAAAATCAATATGTTCAAACACAAACAGAGGTTTCTTGAAATTTTTTTTCTCTCTCAAAAACCATTGGTATAAATTTTTGTTCTTCCCGCAAATTACTATTATCTGAAAATCACATTTAAGCTTGT
The DNA here is from genome assembly GCA_014728785.1 of Candidatus Omnitrophota bacterium. GTDB lineage: Bacteria > Omnitrophota > Gorgyraeia > Duberdicusellales > 4484-171 > WJKZ01. The sequence goes on along the minus strand of WJKZ01000048.1, from coordinate 620 downwards.
CGAGCCTTTGAGAAATTTGCTTTATGGGTCCTATGCCCAGCCCCCCTCCCATCAAAAGGACTGAATTAAGGTCTCTTACAAAACCTAACTCTTCGCTTATCTGGTCTCTGGGATAAGTGGTAAGAAACTTAACGGATATCGGTATGCCCAGAATTTGTATTTTTGATTCCTCAACCCCCACTCTGACCAAAACTTCTTTTGCTTTGGAACAGGCCACGACATACCTGTCGACACAGGGATGAACCCAGAAACGGTGGGGATGATAATCCGTAGCAACTCCTATCAGGGGAGTCGCCAAACCAAAACGTTTTTTAAAATCTGCCACCAAACCGCAGGGAAAAGCCTGGGTAGCCACAAAACAATCAGGTTTATTTCTTTCGATAAGAGATTCTAATTTTCTGAAAGTGAGTACATTGACGAATTTGCGCAAGGGAGCTAAGCTTGCCACAACTTTTTTACGGTCATAGGCTTTACCCCAGAGAAAAGGGAAATGCTTAATTGTAGTCATATAAAGTGAATTGACAACTCTCTCGCTTAAGGGGTAGAAATAGCCCAGCCCGTTTAAGCTCGATACTTGAGTCTGGGGGTTTTTGTATAATAAAGCTTCTTTTACATTATGG
>WJKZ01000047.1 GCA_014728785.1 Candidatus Omnitrophota bacterium | reverse complement strand
TTAGCCGGCGACTTAAAAATAAAGCCTTTCAAAGTCGGGTTTGCCGCATTTTTCCAGGAGTTAGGAAAAGTAGGATTAATAAGTAAATACAAAGATAAGGGTTATACAGTTGTAAAGATTTCAGGGAAAGAGTTACGAAAAGAGTTATGTGAAGGTAAACCCATTGATGAGAGGATTATGAGAAAACCCGTATCGCAAATACTGGAGGATTATTATGCAGGAGGAAAGTAGCCGGACCAGAAAAAAGAGTTCCAATGTTGTGTGGCATCAGACAGGGATTTCAAAGCAGGACCGAGAGAAAAGAAACGGACACCGGGGAATCGTCCTGTGGCTTACAGGACTTCCTTCTTCGGGAAAATCCACTATTGCCACAGAGCTCCAGGCTCAAGTTTTTGAGAAGGGCTGTCAGGTTTATATATTAGACGGCGACAATATACGTCATGGCCTTAACGGCGATTTAGGCTTTTCTCCCCAGGATAGAGAAGAAAATATAAGAAGGATTGGGGAAGTGGCAAAGCTTTTTGCCGATTCAGGTTTTATCGCCATGACTTCCTTCATTTCTCCTTACAGAAAGGACAGAAACCGTGCCCGAAGCCTGATGAAGGAGGGAGAATTCATAGAAGTTTTTGTTAAGACCGATGTATCTGAATGCGAAAGGCGGGACCCCAAAGGTTTATACAAAAAAGCAAGGAGTGGCCAGATACCGGAGTTTACAGGTATATCTGCCCCTTATGAGGAGCCCCAGAGTCCTGAGATAACGGTTGATACCGAAAAACATTCAAAAGAAGAATGCGCTAAAATAATCTTGGATTATCTGATGGAGAAGAATATCATCCAGTGCTAATCGAGATGTATTACAATTAGCCGTTCAACGTGCGAGGTTCAACGTTATTAAAAAATGAAGCAAAAAAATGAAGATTAAAAGATTTGAAGATATCCAAGCTTGGCAGGAAGCAAGAATTCTGACCAATATGATATACGAAGCAGTAAGAAGCAATAAAAACTTTGATAGAGATTTAAGATTTAAAGGCCAAATAACAGCCGCTGGAGTTTCGACAATGTCCAATACTGCCGAAGGCTTTGATTCTCAATCAAATATTGAATTTATTAAATTTTTAATTTATAGCAGAAGGTCTTGTTCAGAAGTCAAGTCCCATCTGTATGTAGCGTTAGATCAAAAATATATAAGAAAAGAAATTTTCGATGAAATCTACAAACAAGCTGTTAAAGTAAAAGAACTAATTGGTGGGTTTATTCGTTATCTTCGCAATTCTAAACGCAGAACGTAAAACGCTGAACGCTGAACGTAAAACGCTGAACTAAATAATGCACTTAACCGCCGAACAAATCAATGTTCTCTTAAGCCAGATTGATAAAGCTTCATCTGCCATCTTAGATATTTACAAATCATCTGATTTAGGGATTTCAACCAAAAAAGATAACTCACCCCTTACTTTAGCTGATAAGGTTTCGAACCAAATATTGACTGATAAACTAAAGGAGATTTATCCTGCTATCCCCATACTTTCCGAAGAAGGAGGGGGCTATCCGTATGAGCTAAGGAAGACCTGGAAATACTTCTGGTTGCTCGACCCGCTGGATGGCACAAAGGAGTTTATATCGGGTAACGGAGAATTTACCATTAATTTAGCCCTGATTAAAGGAGATACTCCTTTATTCGGGATAGTTTGTGCCCCTACCAGAGGAGTGGTTTATTTTGCTCAAAAGTCTAGAGGTTCCTACAAAAAAGAAACTGGTAAACTTCCTCAGCAGATAAAAGCAAGGATTAAAGCAGAAAAAGAAACTATAGTTGCAAGAAGCAGGTCCCATAAAAACAAGAGGGAAAACGAAATCATAGAAAAGATTGGATTAGTTAAAACTATACATGCGGGAAGCGCGTTAAAATTTTGCCTGGTTGCAGAAGGTACTGCCGATATCTATCTTCGCGGAGGCCCGACCATGGAGTGGGATACGGCTGCCGGCCAGTGTATTGCAGAAAACGCCGGTGCCTTAACCTTTACCCTGGAAGGAAACCCTTTCCTCTACAATAAACCATCTTTACTTAATCCCGGATTAATCTGCACAGCAAATAAAAACATTATCACGAAACTAATAAAATAAACAATTATATTTCTGTAATTATTTATGGTAAATTAGGATATATTTTAACCACTGAGACCACAGAGACCTCAAAGAAAAGTAAGGATTGGTTTTGATATTTGTAAATCTGTGGACTCTGTGCGCTCTGTGGTGAGATATCTTTGGCATAAATTGTTTTATTGTCTATTTTTAAATTATTTGTTTATATGGCTAAACTGAAAAATATAAAAATAAACGAAAAAAATCAGCTCACAGCAAAAGCATCTTATTCGAATAAACCTTTAAAAATAAACGGATCGTTTAATACTGATTCTCAGAATAACCTAATTTTTACAATTGATGAGCCCCTTAGTTGGCGAAAAGTTTATGATTTACCTAAAAGAATAAAATTCAGAGGCAGCTGGAATATTGATAAGGATCATAATCTCTTGCTTCAGGCCAGAAAAACAAAGGATTATCCCAAATCTACCCTCACTTTATCAGGAAAAATCCAGAACATAGATTCGGATTATCTAACGCTTAAACTTTATAAAAAGAGTTTCCTAAAAACTCCCCGCTACCACTCTATAAAACTCAAAGGGAAATGGTGTAGCGATAAATTTAACCGGCTTAACTTCGAGGTGAGCAGAAAGGATAATCCCGGCACCTTAAGGTTTAAGAATGCCTGGAAGATTAATGAGAATCAACAATTAACGTATACCTACAAAAAGACCCGCCTTTTAACTAAAAGCAAAATCGATGAGTCTATTACTTTTTTCGGGTTCTGGGAGATTATGACAAAAAACAGGCTTGTTTATAAACTTAATAATTCCAGGCATTCAGGAATTGATTTCAGAGCTCACCTTCAAACTCCCAATGTTTATCCTAAAAAAGGAGCTATAAAGTATCGTGTGGGTGTGGGGCTAAAATACAAACCGGCCGAATTTAGGAAGCGTACCTTAACTCTTTACGGGCAGTGGAAGTTTAGCAGGAAGTTAGGCCTTTATTTTGAGATGGATTACGGAAAGCGTATTAGGCGTATAAGTTTTAGCTCAAAAGTTAATCTCACCCCTAAAGATAATGTTATCTTCACTCTCCTTGATTCCCGAAAGAAGCCTTTGGGGATAAAAGTAAGATTTCAAAAAAAGATTTTAAACCAAAAAGATATTGAGTTTTTTGCAAGATTCTCTAAAAAAGGCAAAGATTTTACTGCCGGATG
>WJKZ01000046.1 GCA_014728785.1 Candidatus Omnitrophota bacterium | reverse complement strand
GGTTGATGCTGTATTGGAGAATGGACGCCACGGCCGGCCTGTAATGGGTCCTCAGAATCGCCCTCTCAAAAGCCTTTCCGATATGCTTAAGGGTAAACAGGGGCGTTTCCGTCAGAACCTGCTTGGAAAAAGAGTCGATTATTCGGGCAGAAGCGTCATTGTGGTAGGACCTGAACTAAAATTAAATCAGTGCGGTATCCCCAAGCAGATGGCATTGGAGTTAGTTGAACCTTTCATAATAAAAAAGTTACGGGAAAAAGGATTTGTGCATACCATAAAAGGTGCCCGGCGCATGGTGGAAAGAGCCCGGGTTGAAGTTTGGGATATATTGGAGGATGTAATAAAAGACCACCCGGTTTTACTTAACCGTGCCCCGACCTTACATAGATTGAGTATTCAGGCTTTTTATCCTGTGTTGGTAGAGGGAAAAGCCATAAAGCTTCATCCCTTAGTTTGTGCGGCTTTCAATGCAGATTTTGACGGAGACCAGATGGCAGTCCATCTACCTCTTTCCTTAGAGGCCCAGGCGGAGGCGCGGCTGATAATGCTTTCCGTAAATAATATATTCTCTCCTTCGGACGGCAGACCGGTTATTGCTCCCAGCCAAGATATGATTATAGGTTGCAGGCATCTTACTGTAGAAAAAAGCGGAGGCCGGGGAGAAGGAATAACTTTCTCTGGCAGTGACGAGGTAATTACCGCTTATCAGGACGAGGAAGTGGAATTGCACTCTAAAATAAAACTACGCATAGAGAACGAAGATGGCACTAAAATCATCGATACAAGCGTAGGCAGGGTGATTTTCAATACAATCCTGCCCGAAGGATTTCCATTTGTGAATAAAACTTTGGGAAAAAAAGCGGTGGCTAATATAATCAGTGAGTGCTATAAAATGTTCGGTCATTCTGCAGTAATCGATTTGCTCGATAAGATAAAGGATTTAGGGTTTCAATATGCAACTTTAGGAGGTATCAGCATAGGGATGGATGATTTGCAGGTCCCGGCAGAAAAACAAACCTCTATCGACGAGGCTACGGCCGAAATCGCCAGAGTAGAAGACCAGTACAGAAAAGGTATCATTACCGAACGGGAACGCCATAATAAGATTATCGATGTCTGGACACGTACCACCGATAAGGTTTCGGATCTGGTTTTCAGTAATATGGACAGAAACAACCCGGTATTCATGATGGCTGATTCCGGGGCGAGAGGTTCTAAGCTGCAGGTTCGCCAATTAGCGGGGATGAGGGGTCTTATGGCCAAGCCGTCCGGAGACATTATCGAGATACCTATCATTTCCAACTTTAAAGAAGGTTTGAGCGTACTGGAGTATTTTAATTCGACCCATGGGGCAAGAAAGGGTTTGGCCGACACAGCTTTAAAAACAGCCGATGCTGGATATTTAACCCGGCGGTTGGTAGATGTAGCCCAGGAAGTCATAATCATCGAAGATGATTGTGGTACCGTTAATGGCATAACGGTTTCCGAAATAGTAGAGGGCGAAGAAGTCGTGGTTTCTCTTAAGGAACGTATTGTAGGAAGAGTCGCTCTCGATAATATAGTAGATGTAGTGAGTGATGAGGTTATAGTAAAAGCTAACGAAGAAATCACTGAAGGTAAAGCGGAAAAAATAGAAAGACTGGGGTTGGAAAAAATTCGTATCCGTAGTGTTTTGACCTGTGAATCCGAAAGAGGAGTCTGTGTCAAATGCTATGGAAGGAATCTTGCTACCAGAAAACTCGTGGAAGTAGGAGAAGCGGTAGGAATAATTGCCGCTCAATCAATAGGCGAACCCGGTACACAGCTCACAATGCGTACTTTTCATATAGGAGGGACGGCTTCCCGGGTGGCGGAGAGAGCTTTTATAAAGTCAAGAGACAAAGGTGCTGTCAAGTATCATAACCTGAAGGTAGCTTCCAAGGGTAAGCATTTTGTGGTTCTTAACCGGAACGGTATGGTCAGTATAGTGAATGATAAGGGGATGGAATTGCAAAGAAATCCTGTACCCCAGGGAGCTGTTGTGCTTATAGCCGACAACGAAGCAGTTGAAAAAGATAAGGTTTTTGTCCGCTGGGATCCCTATTCGGCACCGATATTGGTCGAAGTTGCCGGTAAGGTTAAATACGAAGATATAATTGATAAGATTACTATACAGGAGGAGATGAATATAGCTACCGGGAGGAAAGAGCGTGTAGTGGTCGATTTTAAAGGAGATTACCATCCCCAGATTTTGATTGTTTCCGACGCTGGAGAAGTCTTGGGTATTTATCCCCTACCCACGGGTGCCCACATAATGGTGGAGCCGGGAGATACCGTAGGAGGAGGCGATATCATAGCCAAGACTCCCCGGTTGGTTGCAAAG
>WJKZ01000045.1 GCA_014728785.1 Candidatus Omnitrophota bacterium | reverse complement strand
GTACACAATAGCTACCGAGATTGCTACGACAACTAGAATCTTAATTAATCTTTTCATCTTCATCGATATAATATGGTGCGCCCGGAGTGATTCGAACACTCAACCTACTGCTTAGCATCCAGCATCAAGTTACCTTGACTATCCCGAAACTTCGGGACTTGCTGGCTGGACTTTATCTTGGACATCTCAGCCCCGCCGTGTAAAGTCTCTACACTTCCTCAGAAACCTGAGGTAGCTCGGTGTTGCCCTTATACTAAGGACGTTCACCGAATTAGCGGCGTCCACTCCACAAGTTCATTTCCTTGTGAAGGCTCCCTATTTGTCCCTCGCGCTTGATATCGGAAAAATACCTCGCGATATTTTTCCGATGCGCTTCGGGATCAATTCGACTAAACCTTCGCTCCGCTCAGGCAAGTCTCATCGAAAGGCCGATGCTCTATCCGATTGAGCTACGGGCGCTTTTATAACTATCTTTTAAATTTCATCCGAAGATGTAGTAGGCTCATCATACCTGTGCTGGCCTCTGTCTGCCCTCTCCGCTTATCAGAGAACTATTTACTATCGGGAGAGTGGGATTCGAAAACAACCTTTTGCGAAGCAAAAGACTTATTTTGTTGTTTCCGAAGATGTAGTAGGCTCATCATACCTGTGCTGGCCTCTGTCTGCTCTCTCCTTTTATCAGAGAACTATTTACTATCGGGAGGGCGGGATTCGAACCCGCGACCCCTTGAACCCCATTCAAGTGCGCTAATCCAGACTGCGCCACCTCCCGAAAAAAAGTAATTATCCAGGATTATTCTTTGTTTTTTCGGCATTGAGCTGATGCCAACGAAATGTCTTAACACTATACAATATCAAAGAACTGCATTTTGATGTTCACCGGCACTGAGGCTTTTAAGCCGAAGTGTTTTAATAATAATCTATATCAAACAACCCCCATACCTCCCCTTGCTCAGGATTAATTCGACTAAGTAATTTTTCAAGCCGAAGACGTAAAAAATTACAGTCTCTTTGCAAAAAAACCCTCTTGAGGCAAAAAAATCCTATATTTCTCTTAAATATTAGAATTTTCCGGCTAAATCAGTTTATTATACTGGCTTTTCAGAGTAATGTAAAGCGGCTTTTTGAGGAGATAGGTAGAGAAACCTTACATTTTTAAGGCATCAAGCCCTTCACAGGAATCTAAAGTCTCACACAGTCCAATGTAGGGGTCTATTCCCTGGCAATGCTCGCATTCTTTAGACATACCCTTCTTTGGGAAAAGGTTGCGAACACTAATAATAAATTCGGTGAACTTATCATCTTTCAGCAATCCACCGGGAAGATGCCCCGTTACCGGGTCTCTGTACCTGTCTTTCCATTTACTGCCGTACTTATCTTTCTCTGCCTGAATAAGTACCTTTACCTCCTTCTCAGTACGGCTAACACTTTTTCTTAAGGCCTCTATTTGGGGATGTCCGGCATCAAGGGAAGATAACTTTTCCTTACCTTTAATATACTTATCATTAAGCTTCAGAAGAACAAGACGGGGGAAAAACTCTTTTTTTAAATCATTAAAAAATTCTGCTTCGCAACAAGATTTCAGTTTTTTCCAGCTTGAACCCATCCCTATACCAAACCCACTGGCTTCAATACGGTCTGCTTCCTCTAACTTCATCCGGCGCCACTCTCTCAGCTCATTCATCTCCTTCTCGTATTGAGTCTGAAGAGCCGGGTCGTTATCACGGCCGGAATATTTTTCCTCAATCTCACGACATTTTTCACTGTATAATACATTCGCTTCATAATAACCTACCCGCGCAAAATGAGCTATATTGCTGAAATACTCATCCAGTGCAGCATGAAGAGTTCGAACATGCTCCCACCATTCTTTCATCCCCGAGCGGAGATATTTCATCTCCGCAACAGGATGGTGATCTTCATAAAACTCCGAAAATCTTCTCAAATAGCGTTTGGAAGAAACAAGTTTCCCTAAGATTTCGTTCTTATGCGTGAATTTCTCAAGCTTCAAAGAATCCCTGAAATGACTGAAATCAATCCCCCAGGACTCCGGATGTATCATAGAGTTTTTCACAACTTCCTCAGGCATATTGCCTTTTCTTAAATAATAACATTCCCAGATGAATTTCTTGTTTATTGTCTCTATCATTATATCTTCAAACTCATTAACCTTTTTAATCATTCCTTCAATTTCCTTTATAGCGTCGGAAAAACAATAACAGTCCTGAGAATATGCTGTGCTGTCTAAACCAATACAGCCAATCAATATTGCCATTATAAAAATCACTTTGTGTGTTGAGGTGGGTAACCGCATAGAATTTCTTACAAAAAAAATTCCTCAAGGCAAACTCTTGAGGAACTCCATAAAAATTCCCTAAGGCAATTACCTTAGGGCATATTTTTTTCTGGCAGCCCCGCTATGCAGGTTAATTAACCGGCACCGGAGGCTTTGCGCCCCAAAGTCACCTT
>WJKZ01000044.1 GCA_014728785.1 Candidatus Omnitrophota bacterium | reverse complement strand
TTGCCGAAAGAAAAGAACAAGCTACCGATAACTGAAACTATACCCACTTTACCCAAAATCATTAAAATTGTAATAGTTTTTCGCCGGATACGGTCCTGAATTACGGTCTCAGCCTCCCTGGTGGTAAATCCTGTACCGGTAAAGGCAGAAATCGATTGAAAGCGGGCAGTTTCTTCATCCATGCCGGTCATCTTTAAAATAACAGTAGCGATTCTGACCACAAAAAAGAATATCACTACTATGAATATAACCGGTAAGATTGCAGAAATTATTTCCATAACCAGCCTTTCTTATTGGATAAAATAACTCAACTCATAATCTGGGCTGCTATTTCAAAGAGAGTCCGCACCAGAAAAACCCTTAAAAAGGTAATTACCAAAAAAGCCAGGATGGGCGAGATATCGATACCAAACTTGAACGAAGCCGGCAGAATATTTCTTAAGGGCTGAAGTATGGGTTCGGTGGTTTTGTAAAGAAACTGAACAATAGGGTTGTAAGGATCAGGATTAACCCAGCTTATCAAAGCTCTTATAAATATTAACACTATAAGGATATTGAAAGCAATATCTAATACATTAGCCAGTCCCAGAAAAAAATTACCCAGTACAAACATCTGATATAATATAATTTAATCTTTTGTTTCTTTTTGCCGGTATAAATTATATGTTAATAGGGAGAGTTCGGCAATGAATTTTTTCGCTCTGGTGTAACTTCCTACCCCTTTGGTTAATACGCAAATTATATAATCGCCTTTCGACGCATATACGATTCCTGCATCATGTACTACTCCTCTTTCCAAACCGGTCTTATGAGCTACCTCTACTTCGGACGGCAAGTAGCGCGGGATACGGGTATTTACTTTTTGTTTTTTAAGAAAATCAAGAGCGATGTCCGAAATTTTCCGGTTAACCAGCTCTCCTTTGTAAATTTTCTCAAGAACAACCAGAATATCTTCAACACTGGTATAATTCTCTATTCCTCTGTTTCTTTTGGAAAAATCCATCATCGCTCTTATCAAGACCGTATCCTTAAAACCCAACTTTTTAAAATATTTATTTATAGTGTCTTTGCCCAACAGGTCTATAACTTTATTGGTAGCACTGTTGTCGCTTACCGAAATCATAAGCTCAAGTAATTCCTGAAAAGTCAACTCATAGGGGAACTTTTTTGCTTTCAACAGGCCCGAACCACCGACAATGTCTTCTCTCTCTATAATTATTTTATCATTCAGCCCGATATGGCCATCCGATACGGCTAAAAGTGCAGAAGCTAAAACCGGCAATTTTATAATGCTGGCCGCCGGGAAAACTTCATTTTCAAATCTTGAAATCCTGGTTCCGAAAATTCCTAAATCTTTAATCGCGTAGGCGTATCTAAAATTGTATTTTTCGCCCAAAAGACTTATTTCTTTTTTCAGGCCTTCGAATTTTTTATGCTGCTGTTTTGACTTTATAACTCCTGCAGAAAACGCAACAGAAAGGATAAATGCCAGGCAAAAAAGAGAGGTAAAAAATATTTTTTTTTGTCTCGGCGAAGATTTTTGCAATCTGCTCATCAGAATGAAATAAAAATTATTTAAGACGTCCTCGCTTTAAAGAAACATACTTTGTCTTGCCCTCATCCGGCAAATTTATTCAGAGGCAAGCATCCTCTCTTTCGGATCACTTCGCCAGGGGTGAGAGGCTACGATTATAGCCACGAATAAAGTATAAATCAACCAGTCTCTTCCTATCAGGATTATGGCTACCCTTGAATACCCCCCATAAGAAACAGACAGCTCCTCTGCCACTGAGGATATAAAGATAAAAATAAGGACCAGGGGCGAAATCACCCTGACACACATATCCCACCAAAACTTAAGTTTCCAGTCTCCGTAATGATTTATATGCTGTCTCAGGCGCTGTGCCTTGTAAATCCAGGCTATTAATACACACTCACATATCGCCCCCACCACCAGACCATATTGAGTAAGGAAATGGTCTACTATGTCCAGCCAGTGAATTCCAGCCTGGGTGGCAAATACTATACTGCCCAGAAAGCCAAATACGCAGAGGACGGATGTCACTGCCTTGCGCGGATAATGGAATTTATCTATCAGAGAAGAGGTAAAAGCTTCTGTTATAGAAATAGCCGAAGAAAGGCCCGCTATAACCAGAATACCGAAAAATATTACCCCGAAAGCCCGCGAAAAATAAGGCAGCAGGCTTATAGCTTTAGGATAAACTACAAAAGCAAGGCCTATTGATTGGCTTACCACTTCGGTGATAGGAGAAGATGTGGCCTGTGACATATAACCTAAAATAGCAAAAACTCCAAATCCGGCAAAAAGAGAAAAAAAGCAATTAATAAAACCTATGGCTAAGGAATCTTTAACTATATTGCTTTTTCTCGGCAGATAAGAAGCATAAGTTATCATTATTCCGAACCCTAAACTAAGAGTAAAAAATATTTGGCTGAATGCGTCCATCCAGACATGGGGGTCTTTGAGTCGTGAAAAGTCGGGCTTAAGATAAACCATTATTCCTTCTTTGGCTCCGGGCAGCTTAAGACTCCATAACACGATGACAGCGGTTAGAGAAAAAAGAAGGGGCATGAATATCTTATTGGCTCTTTCCAGGCCTTTCTGAACTCCTTTAAAAACTATTATCCAGTTAAGAAACCATATAAGCAGAAGAGTAAAGACTACAGGAGTGCGCAGATGACCAATCTGATGAGGTCCGCCGCTTACCATGAGAAAATCTTTAAAAAAGAAGGTGTCGGGGTCGGGCCCCCAGCCTAAGTCAAAAGAGAAGAAGAAATAATTGAGACACCAGGAGATTACTACAGAATAATAAAGGACTATGCCGAACATTACAAAGATAACCTGCCACCAGCCAAGCCATTCCCATTTTTTTGATACGCTTGCCATACTAGCAGGAGCTGAGCCACGCATCTTATGTCCTAACCCCAACTCTAAAACCATTAAAGGCAATCCTACGGTAATCAAAGCTATCAGGTAGGGGATGAGAAAAGCTCCTCCGCCGTTTTTGTAGCAGAGGTAAGAAAAACGCCATATATTACCCAGCCCTATGGCCGAGCCTACAGCCGCAAACAAAAAACCCAAATTTGTTTTCCATTGCGGTCTATGGTGGGCGAGCATGCCGTTATTTTTCATCTCCGACTCTCCTTATAAAGAATTTTAGGATTAATTATACCAGAAAGAACAGAGACGGTAAAGCTGCTCTCCTGCTGAGCCGGCAAAATCACTCTTTACATAAACTCAGGACATGAATATAATCTTCCAAAGATAAATCCTGGGGTCGCAGGTTCAAAATATCCGTCTTTTTGGCTTTCTGCTCCAATACCGGTAAATCCTTTTTTAAAGAATTGATTACCTTTTTACGCCGGTTGGAGAAAGCTTTCTGTATAATCTCAAAAAGAACCCTTTCTTCTTCTGCAGATAAAGGAGAGCGGTGAGAGAAGTCGAACTCAATAAAGGAAGAATTTATCTTGGGGTGGGGCAAAAAAGCCCCTTTGGGTATATCGAATATCTTTTTTAATTTCGCATAATACTGGATATAACAGCTCATATATCCGTAACCTTCATCGCCCGGTTGCGCAGTAAGCCTTCGGGCAAACTCCTTTTGAACGGTAAAGTAAGCTTTCTCAACCGCAGAGCGCCTGAACACCATATAAACAATAAGCTCACTGCTTATATAATAAGGGATATTCCCGCAAACTATCAGATTATCTCCTAATTTCTCTATATCGGTCTTTAATATATCGGCATTTATTATTTTCAGAGAATTCCGGTTTTTAAACTTTTTTCTCAAAAATACACACAGATTCTTATCAAGCTCTATGCAATATACAAAACGGGCTCTGCGGCTTAAAATATCTGTAATAGCCCCTTTTCCTCCCCCTATCTCGACCAGTATCCGCCCCGCGGCCGGGATGCATGAAGATATTTTTTCTATATATTTTGTATCTTTTAAAAAAATTTGTCCCAGAAAATGCGCCATTTAATTAAGCGTTACAACATAACGGCTTGATTAATTCCCGCCGGAAAGTTTAACAGCCAATTCTATAGCTGCTTTCATAGAAGAGAAAAAAGGTTGTTTGTTCCTGCACATCACATCATAAGCTACACCATGAGCAGGGGAAGTCCTTATAACAGGAAGCCCCAGAGTAACATTAACCCCCTCTCTAAACGAAAGCAACTTAAAGGGTATCATGCCCTGGTCGTGGTAAGGAGAGACAAAACAGTCATATTTTGAAAGCTTAGAAGGAGTATAAAGGGTGTCGGCAGGAAAAGGTCCGCTTGCTTCTTTAATGCCTTTAATGCCTGAGGCGATTATCCTTTCCTCCCGCCCCATAAAGGTATCCACACCTGCATGCGGATTCAGAGAAGCAAAAGCAATCCTGGGACTTTTCACTTTAAGGCGCTTTCTTAAAAACGAAATTACCAGTAAAGCCGTGTCCCTGACAAGCTTTTTGTTGATTTTCCTGCTGACTTCGCTGAATGGCATATGTCTGGTCATCAAAACAGTCTTGATTCTTTCAGAATACATTAGCATGGCAATATTCCCGGCCTTAAAGAAACGGCCAAGATACTCGGTGTGACCCCTGAAACCGGGATTTTTTAGCTGGACTGCTTCTTTGGATAAAGGTGCCGTCACGAGGCAATCCAGTGATTTTAATTTCATGAATTCAAGGCTTACACTTAAATATTCAAGAGCAGCTTCTCCGCTTAAAATACTCCCGATACCAGCCTTTATATCTTTTACCCTCACGGCATCTACATCTATCCAGTTAATCCGGTTTTTTACCTTTTCATAAAGAGGATAACGGCTGTAGATATCTCTGCTTCCCGCAACATAAAAATCTATCTTTCGTTTATGCAGAGATTCTATGGCTTTGAGCGTGATTAGAGGGCCGCAGCCGGCAGGGTCTCCGGAAGAAATAACTACTTTTTTCGAACTCATACAGTCTATTTAAACTTTGATTTAGCGAAAAATGTTATGACAAAATCACAATACCAGACTTTTACTTTTACCGCAGTCTGTGCTGAATAAAAGATTTTCTAAAAGAATCTATAAATCGTTATGTACCTTGATTACCGATTTTTTCTCAAGTTCTCTTATCCACTCAGCAAATAAGCGGGAGAATTCCTTGTTCCACAAAATGCGGTATATATCTTCCTTAACCTCGTCCAGAGAAAGGGGACGGGGTTCTTTTATCGCATGAAGATAAATTAGATACTCCGTACCCTCAATCTCAAAAACAGTAAACTCTTTCTCTCTCAAATTCTTCAGGACCGATAAAAACTCACCTCTTAATTCTTTTTCTTCAGATTCAACTTTTCTCAAAATGTCGCCGTACAAATTTTTGGCCAGTTCTATATCCTTCTCTACAATTAGCTCTCCCAAAGATTTAAGAAAATCCCTGTCCTGGGCTTTAGCGATATAGATAACATATATGGGGGATGAGACCATCGACTCTTTGTTTTCTTCATAATACCTGCTTATATCCTGAGGAGAAATATCTACCTGGGAACGGACATACTTATCTATAGCTTTCTGCATGAGGTATTGCTCTCTTATTTTCTCCTTCAGTAGAGTTATGGTAAGCCCTTTCTCGGAGAGGGACTCCTCAAAATCCTGCCGGCTGGGATAAGAACTCACCATAGCCATAAATCTGTTTTCTACCTGAGACCCGGGTACTTCTATATCTTCTTTTTTGGCTTCACTTAAAATCAATTTATCTTCTATAAGCCTTTTGAGAGAAGTTTCCGCCACCTCCTCCTCATCCAGATCTGCTCCTCTCTCTGATTCGGACAGCCTGTAGCTCAGTAACTTTTTATAATCCTCTAAATCTTTGGAAGTTATAACCTGATTATTTACCTTTGCTACTATATAATTAACCTCTCCGCCAAAGCCGATTTTTGCCATGAGAAAAATTGTAAAAAAAGCTACCAAAAAACGCATAAACATCCTCCAAAAGTTTAATTAAACTAATTTTACTTGATATTGAAAACTTGCCTCAAATATTCTATCTCTTTTTTAAGAAGACGGCAATATAAATCAAACCCCACCATCCAGATAAACCCGTGCTGTTCCTGACCGAGAATGTTACCGGCGCCCCTCAACTCTAAATCACTCATGGCGATTTCAAAACCGGAGCCTAAGTGAGAAAACTCTTCTATCATTTGGAGCCTCTTGCGGGCATCCGCCGGAATTACTTCAAAAGAAGGTACGCTGAGATATGCATAAGCCTGGACTTTAAAGCGCCCGACCCTCCCTCTCAGTTGATGCAAATCTGCCAGGCCGAAACGATGAGCATCGTTAATTATTATGGTATTTGCACCGGGGATATCTATGCCTGACTCTACTATGGCGGTAGATAAAAG
>WJKZ01000043.1 GCA_014728785.1 Candidatus Omnitrophota bacterium | reverse complement strand
GCGGAAGTATTAAAAAATCTATGGGGAGAAGATTATAAATATATGAAAATGGAAAAACATCCCGAGAAGTGCAGCCCTAAAACCGAGAAAGAAACCGAAAAATAACAGGGCGGCAGACTGAGATAAATATGCATTTTCTCCGGGGCTAAAGAAAAGGGGGTATAAAATGAGAGTGCAGAGATTGGCTTTAATCACATTAGTATCTTTATGGATAACATTTTTTTTAACTATGCCTTCTTTTGCCGGATCGGTTACTGAAGATATTCCGGAATATTATTCGGCTTTGGAGGACCAGACCATAAAGGTTGCCGATGTAGTAGGTAAGGCCGTAGTCTCTATAAGCGTAGAAGCCACAGAGGAAGTCCGGAGGTCGGAAAGATTTCCCTTTCCCAGACAGTTTGAAGATGACTTTTTCGGTATGTTTTTTGAAGATTTTTTCCGCGACATTCCCCGTCGCTACCAATATAAAAGACAGGGGCTGGGAAGCGGGGTTATAATAAACGAGGAAGGGTATATATTGACCAACGAGCATGTTATAGCCGATGCAGACGAAATAAAAGTTAAGCTTTTTGACGGCCGTGAGTTTGACGCCGAAGTTAAGGGTCAGGATATCCGCTCTGATTTGGCGGTGATTAAAATAAACGCAGAGGACCTTCCCGTAGCCCGTTTAGGAAGTTCAGAAGATTTAAGGATCGGACAGACAGTAGTAGCGATAGGCAATCCTTTTTCTTTTGCCATAGAGGGCAGCCAGCCTACTGTTACAACGGGGGTGGTAAGCGCGCTGCACAGAGCTTTGCCTTCGTTTGAGACCGGAGGGCGTAGCTATACAGATTTAATCCAGACTGATGCCGCCATAAATCCCGGAAATTCCGGGGGCCCGTTGGTGAATTTAAACGGTGAGGTGGCAGGTATTAATGTCGCTTTGATTACTACCACCGGCGGTTATCAGGGCCTGGGCTTTGCTATTTCTATAGATAAAGCAAAGAAAATACTTCAGAAGCTAATAAAGGGAGAAGAGATACTTTACGGCTGGCTGGGAGTAAGCGTTCAAGACCTAAACGAAAACCTGCGTGATTATTTTGATATAGAAGAAAAAGGAGGAGTCATAATAGTCCAGGTATTTGAGGATTCTCCTGCCCGGGCAGCAGGCTTAAAAGAAGGCGATTTGATTATTGCAGTTGACGGTAAGCAGGTTGAGAGAGTAAGGGAACTGGTCGATACGATAAGCGGAAAAGAGCCCGGAACCATAGCCACTCTTACTATATTGAGAGACAGACGAAGTATGGAGGTAAGAGTTGAGCTGGGAGAAAGGCCCGATGATGTGAGAAAATTCTATGGAGAGGAAGAAGAGTTTTCTTTCCGGGGTATGAAGGTTGAAGACTTAACCTATCAATTCAGAAGAATGTACAGGATAGAAACCGAAAAAGGAGTGATTATCACCGATATTGAGCCCGGTTCTCCGGCCGAGGAGGCGGGACTGCGGGTGTATGATATCATTACCAATGTAGAGGGAAGAGAAATAGATAATGCTCAGGAATTTAACAAGATAGTTGAAGGGATAAAAGGAGATTGTCTGGTTAAGACCAACCGGGGATTTTTTGTAGTAAAAGAAGAATAAATTTTCTTCTCCACAGTCTTAAGCAGGCGGAGATTACGAAATCATCGTGATTCCGGATAAAAAGAAGTAAGTAAAATTAAAATTCCAAATTTGGAGTTTGGAATTTGTTTGATTATTGTATCTTATAACTTGGACTTGGTTATTGAATCAATGTTTCTATGTGAGGTAAGCGAGATTATTACTGACAGATTCATAAGTATTTAAAAACTTATGAATTAAAGGAGGCAAATATGAGTGAATTCAAAGATTTGTACCAGCAGGCTGACTGGAAGACAGAAAAACATGTTCCTGTAATAGAGGCGCCCGATAAGGTGAAGAAGGGAGATTTTTTCAAATTGGATGTCTCAACAGGTAAAGAAGTCTCCCACCCCAATAAGACAGAACATCATATACGCTGGATAAGCGTATTTTTTAAACCCGAAGATGAAAAATTTCCTTACCAGATAGGCAAGGTTGAATTTACAGCCCACGGTGAATCCGTGCAGGGTTCTGATACAAGTTCGGTTTATACTCACCACCAGGCGTCTATGTATTTTAAAACCGAAAAAAGCGGCACAATTTATGCTTCCGCTTATTGCAACATACACGGCTTGTGGAGCAGCTCAAAGGAACTTGAGATTGAGCAGTAGCTAAGAGATGTGTAGTTTTAGTCCGCTTTTCATTAAATAAGAAGAGAGGAGGGTTTTATCTTCTATTATGTTTGATTTAAGTAGTATTACCATAGACAGCAGATTAGTGGCTAATATCGCTACCACTTTTTCTCTGCTGGTAGCAGTAATAGTTGTAAAAAAGATTTTCAACTTAGCCTGGTCCAGGTGGGAAAAGCGGGTTATTTCGAGAGCGAGCAGAAAAAAGACGGTAGCTACCGAATCATTAAAAACAAAGATTGCTATTCTTCACAGGATTATTACGGCAGGTATTTATTTCTTTGCCCTTATATTTTTTCTTCTCCAATTTGAAGCAGTCAGGAATATCGGTACAGGCCTGCTTGCTTCAGCCGGGGTTGCCGGTATCGTTATAGGCATGGCTGCTCAGAATACTATTTCCAATCTTATTGCGGGTGTATCGATTTCTTTTTCCCAGCCGGTCAGACTAAACGATGCTGTTATCTTTGATAATGAGTTCGGCTGGATTGAAGAGATATCTCTTATGCATACCATAATCCGTACCTGGGATAACCGAAGGATTATAGTTCCCAACGATATTTTATCCAGTAAAGTTATCCAGAACTGGACTATGCGGGATTCATCTTTGCTGGGGATAGTTATGGTGTATGTGGACTATAAAATCGATATAGAGAAAATTAAAAGATGGGTAAAAGAAATCGTTGATGGGAGCAGTCATTCGAGCCGGGAGAAGGTTAGTGTGGTTCAGGTAGTTGATTTTACGGAAAAGACAATGGTTTTAAGAATATTAGCTAAAGGGGACGATGCACCTTCTACCTGGAACCTGCGCTGCGAAATAAGAGAAAAATTAGCAGAACATTTCAGGAAAGAAGAAGGGATATTTCCCCTTATCAGAATATGGGATGCGAAGGATGAGCACCCTCACCCAAATAATTAAAGCCGGCCTTACTGGTAATAAAATTTAAACCTGAAAAATGAATAAAAGTCTTGTTATTTGCCCGGTTTACAACGAAGCCTCTACGCTTGCTGCTTTTTATAACGCTATACGTAGCTTCTATAAAGGAGATATCCTTTTTATTGACGACGGTTCAAAGGACGGCTCATTTCCCATTATCCAGGGGATAGAAGATAAGAGAAAAAAGTTTATAAGGCTTTCTTCGAGAAAAGGCTACGGGTCGGTTTTGCTTATGGGTTTTAGATTTGCGTTGAGAGGAGAATATGAAAAAGTAGTGACCATAGATACGGATTTGCAGCATAATCCTTTACACCTGCCGGTCTTTATGGAAAAACTGGAATATTACCGGGTTGTTTCAGGTTCCCGTTACCTCAGAGCAAATCCTAAAGATATCGCGGAAAACGTGCCGCCCGAGCGTCTTATTATCAATCGCCAGGTCTCGAAACTTATAAGTATTTTATTCGGTTTCCAATCGAGTGACCCTTTTTGCGGTTTCAGGGGTTATAGAAGAAGTTTTCTGGAAAAAGTTGATTTAAAGGAAAAAAGTTACGGTTTTGCTCTGGAGGTATTGCTTGAGATTATACGTCTTGATGTTTCCTTTTTTGAGATTCCTGTGGAGGTGATATATAAAGATAAAAACCGCCAATTTCTGGACGGATTAGAGGATCCGGAGAAGAGATTTTTTTATTATTTAGACATAATCTTGAAAAAATATGAAGTCCTCAGAAGCAAAAAAGAAGAGAGTTTTAATTGTCAGCCCTCATCCTGATGATGCGGAATTAGGGATGGGGGGCACGATGATATCACTAAAAAGCAAAGGTCATTCCGTTTACCTTATAGATTTAACGTCGGGTGAGCCCACCCCCGAGGGGAGTGTGCCCAGGCGCAGAAAAGAAAGCCGGGAGGCCGATAGAATACTGAAAATAGATAAACGTATAAGTTTAGGTTTCAGGAACCGTTATCTTTCTGACACCAAAAAAGAGAGATTAGCTCTGGCTGAGAAAATAAGGTTGATAAAACCCGATGTTATTTTCTGTCCTCATCCTATAGATGCGCATCCTGACCATATAGCAGCTTCGAAGATAAGTGAAACTGCCAGATTTTATGCCAAATATACCAAGGTAACCCTGAAAGGAAGTCCGCATTATGTTCCGGTATTTTTTAACTATTTCTGTTCTCACCTGCGTAGAATACCCGAGTTCACTTTTCTTGTAGATATAACTTCCTGTTTTGAAAGTAAGATTGAGGCAGTAAGCTGTTACCGCTCCCAGTTTATC
>WJKZ01000042.1 GCA_014728785.1 Candidatus Omnitrophota bacterium | reverse complement strand
TTATAGTTTTGGTAACCACAGCTCCTATGCTGGAATAATCAACCATCCCTTTTAATTCATCTCCGAAACCGAAGGTTCCCGAAGCACATACGATAGGGGTCTTTAACTTCAACCTCCCTATTCTTACACCGGTATTGTAGACTTTGGCTTTGCTGTTCATTTACCGAAAATCATTCTAAAGGATACCGCTAACAAAAACACTCCGAAAATTTTTTTAAGCAGAACATCGGGTATCTTCTCAACCAGGCGTGCTCCGTAAAAACTTCCCGCGATAAACCCGATACACAAGATTAATGCTATGCCTATTTTAACATTACCCTGACGGTAATATTCCAGTGCGGCCAAAAGCCCTATGGGGGGAACCATCATAGCAAGGGTTGTACCTTGGGCCTGATGCTGACTAAAACTGAAAAGATAAACTAAGGCGGGGATTATTACCGCCCCTCCTCCCAAACCAAGAATCCCGCTCAAAAGCCCCGCAATAAGGCCCAAGATTAAATATGGAAGCATACCAAAACCCCCTCCCTTGAGGTTACCAAATTTCCTTTATGTCAAAAACCGGCCCGTCCCGGCAGATTTTTCTGTATCCGGTCTTGGTTTCTATAACGCAGGCGCAGCATACTCCCAGTCCGCACCCCATAAATTGTTCGAATGAAACTTCACACTCTGCATTGGGGAATTTTTTGGCTGTCTTATTTATTTCAAAAAACATATCCTTAGGGCCGCAGGCGTAAATCCGCATGAAGGTTTCCTCGGGATAGCCAGATAAAATTCTTTTAAGGATCCCGACGCTATTGCCTTTTTCGCCCCGGGAACCGTCTTCGGTAGATATGTAAACTTTATAAGCCAGTCTTCTGAATTCCTCCTCGCAAACAATATCACCAGTATTTTCAAAGCCCAAAATTGCTAAATTATTGCCTCTTTGGCCCCTTTTGCCAATCTTTCGGGCTAAGAAAACAAGAGGTGCAACTCCTATGCCTCCGGCTATAATTATATTTAAACTCTCACCGGGGACTTTAAGAGAAAATCCCCTTCCCAAAGGCCCTATCACGTCTAAAGAGCGTCCTCTTTTATATTCAGAAAGAAATCTTGTTCCCTTACCGCGGACTTTAAAAAGTACATATACTTTATCTCCCTTTATGTCGTGTACACTAAAAGGCCTTCTCAGTACCGTATTCTCTATTTTTATATGGATAAAATTACCGGGCAGGGAATGTTTTGACAGGTAATCTGAACGAAAACTTAATCGATAAATATTTTCTTTTACCTTTTCGTTTCCCGCAACTTTAACTTTTAGCTGCCTGGCGGTCTTTTTCATCATCCTCTATTCTATCAGACAATTTTAGTTTCACAATTTCTTTTGCCTGCCCCAAGCCACTTTGTCCCTAAATCCCATTTAACCTCTGCCTCCATCAGACCCCGCAGAGAGTTACCCACGTATATTTTCTCCGCTTCCTTTAAATCTTCAAAGTATAAAACCTTTTCTCTGCACTTACCTTTGGATATCAAGTGTTTCCTCAAAACACCGGGAAGAACTCCTGACTTTAACGGAGGGGTGTATAAACGGGCGTTTTTCAAAACAAATATATTACTTATGGTTCCTTCGGTTACTTCGCCCCTCTTGTTAAAGAAAATTACTTCAAAAATTCCTCCCCGGCAATTATCCTTACGCTCCCTGTCGTATAAAAACCTGCAGGTAGTCTTGTGGTAGAGAAATAAATTTTTCGGGTCTGTAGTTCTGCGGCTCAAAATTACTTTGACTGGAGATTTTATCTTATCCAGCTCTTCTTTCTCAACCTCCATTTTGCCCCGAATATCTATATTGAGCCGAACTCTTAAATCCTTGCCTTCAGTGTCCACCTGTTTCTTTAGAAGTCTCTTTGCTTTATTGCGGTTAAAATCTATGCCGAAAAACGAACAGCTCCTGTTTAGCCTGTTTAGATGCAGGTCGAGCAGGTAAAATCCTTTGGCCTTCCTGTAAAGCATGGTTTCAAATATTCTGCCTGCGAAAGGCCTTCTCCTCAGAAAACTTGCCTTAAGCAGGGCCTCTCTGTATTCGGAATAGGGTTTGGAATCATAAACAATACCCCCTCCTATGCCCATCTCGGCTTTGTTGCCTTTGATGGAAACGGTTCTTATAGAGACATTGAAACAACTTTTCTGTTTATGCGGAGATACATACCCTATAGCCCCGGTATATATACCGCGTTTTTCCTTCTCAAGCTTATTAATTATCTCCATTGTTTTTATTTTGGGCGCCCCGGTAACTGAGCCGCAGGGGAAAAGCGCTCTAAACAGCTCTTTCAAATCAAAGGCTCTTTTCCTATGGGCTTCTATGGTGGATGTCATCTGGTATAAGGTTCTGTATTTTTCTGTTTCAAAAAGTTTCTTTACTCTTACCTTATCGCAAATTCTTCCCAGGTCATTTCGCAACAAATCCACTATCATAAGATTTTCTGCCCTGTTCTTGCTGCTTTCTTTTAATAATTTCTCGTTGCACTCATCCGTTAAGGAGTCAAGTCCACGGCGGGAAGTACCTTTCATGGGAGATGTAACTACCTTTTCGCCTTCTGTCCGGAAAAAAAGTTCCGGAGAAAGAGATAGTATAGAAAATCTGCCTGTATTGATAAAAGCGGGATAAGGAACCGGCTGATTATCCTTCAAAGCACAGTACAGATGCAACGGCTCCCCGTAAAAATTAAAATTCATCTTAAAAGTAAAATTAACCTGGTAAGTCAATCCTTCCTCCAGGTAATCTTTTATCTTCCTTATCTTTCTTTTATACTCTTCTAATTTGATATCAGCCCTGAAGTCTTTCATTTTCCAGTCTCTTTTCCCGGAACAGGAGAGGAGATGTTCCCGCCAGTTCAGCATCTCCGGTTTTCTGCACACCCCCAACCAGACCAGGGGAAATTCTGTATGCTCACCTAATTTATGCAGGCAGGGTTCCAGAAAATAACCGAATTCGTAAGAAAAAAACCCGGCAAGCCAAAATC
>WJKZ01000041.1 GCA_014728785.1 Candidatus Omnitrophota bacterium | reverse complement strand
CCGGAGCGGGAACCAGGGAAGCGTCTTCTGTGTATTTTTTTTCCTTTGCCGGCATGCCCGCAAAGGTGGGTTTAGGCATTTCTCTGCTTGAACTTATATTTCTGATTATTCTGGGTTTAATGGGAGGCGTTTTCTATGTTGCTGTATATCATAGACGGCTTCAATGTGATACATAAAGTACCTGAAGTGAAAAAATCCACCTCTCCTCAGAAAAACCTGATTAGCTATATAGCTCATCATAAATTAACCGGGAGTAAAAACAATAAGGTAGTTTTGGTTTTTGACGGGTTTTATGCCGAGCCTCTGCCCCGGGAAAAAAATTTTGAAATCATTTTCAGCAGGGACAAAGATGCCGATTCATTGATAAAGTACAGGATGCAGAAAAGCAAAAGGAAGAGTGAGACTATAGCTGTAAGTGACGATAGAGAGATTCGTGACGAGGCCCGCAAACTGGGGGTGCGGTTGCTGAGGGTAGGCGATTTTTTAAAGAAGAGAAAGAAAAGAATACCCCAAGACCGTAAAGACATAAGTTATAGCCTGCAATATGAGATAACCGAAGAGCTCAGGCGTATTTGGCTTAAAGATGAGCAAAGCTAAAAACACAAAAGACGGAAATTTTCTGAAATTTCTGGGTACCGCCGGAGCGCGTTTTGTAATGATAAAGCAACTACGGTATTCAGCCGGTATCTGGCTGCATTTTAAAGATACTGATTTAATAATTGACCCCGGCCCGGGAGCGCTGCTGCGATGCAGTCAGGCCAGGCCGAAGTTGGACCCTTCAGGCCTTGATGCAATTATATTAACCCATAAGCATCTTGACCACTCCGGTGATGTTAATGTCATGATAGAGGCTCTTACCGGCGGAGGATTTAAAAAGGAAGGCGTACTGTTTTCTCCCAAGGATGCTTTTGGGCCCGAGGGTGTAATTTTTTCCTATTTAGAAGATTCGATAGGTGAGACGGTATTTCTTAAAACCGGAGTTTTTAAAATAAAAGATGTGAAATTTGAGGCTCCTCTTAAAAATAAACATTCTGTTGAGACCTACGGTTTGAAGTTTTTACTTAATGGCCTTGTAGTTTCTCTTGTTTCCGACACAGCTTATTTTCCCCGGATAACTGAGGCCTATAAAGATTCCGATATACTGATATTGAATGTGGTTTCGTATCAGAAGAGGGAAGGCATGGAGCACTTGTGTCTGGATGAGGCGCTCCAGATAATCCAGAGCATACGGCCTCCCAAGACTATCCTTACTCATTTCGGTATGACCATGCTTAAACAGAAACCGCATGAGCTGGAGAAAAAGCTGCAGAAAGAACTTGATTTGGATATACAGTGTGCTTATGATGGGATGAGCTTACCGCTTGGAGCTCTCTGATTTTGTATGGCTTCAGGCTGTATTTTTCTTTGACGACGGTCTTTATATCTTATATAATTTTTACTATGAAGTTTGCTAAATTTCTTGCTATAGGGTTGCTTTGCCTTCTGTTTAACGGGGGTGTTTTTGCCCTGCGTTACTCGGAGCCTCCCAAAGAAGGAGAGCCCCGTTTCTTACGAGAGGAAGAAGAGAAGCGCTCTGCATACAAAATGTATCTTGATAAAGGGATAAGATATTTTAAAAAGGGGTTATATCCGGAGGCAAAAGGTTTTTTATGGGAGGCGATCAACCTTTACCCTCAAGATCCCGATGCCTATATTAATCTGGCTATAGTTCATATGGCGGAAGATAACTATGATACAGCTATAAGAATTTTAAAAAAATCCAAGGATTTAGCCCCTCCGGGATATTTTCAGGAAGAAATACTTCTCTACAATCTGGGTTTAGCTTATTTTAAGAAAGAAAACTATAAAGAAGCTATAGATTTCTTCTCCAGGTCACTTCAGATTTATCCTGAATTCAGACAGGCTGCTTATTACCTGAGTTTGAGCTATGAGAGAACCGGCCAGAGCCAGAAAGCACAAACCCTGAAGGAGGGGTTAGATAAGCAGCTGGAAGCCGTGGAGAGTTCTGAAGGTCAGACTCCCTGATATTCCGACCTCATAAATTATTCCATTGACATATATATTTTTATGGATACAATTATACAAAGATTTCGGTTGATTTTCTATGGCCCCATCGTCTAGCCCGGCCCAGGACACATGGTTCTCAGCCATGAGACACGAGTTCAAATCTCGTTGGGGCTACCATTTGAGATTTTTGGAGAGGTTTTTGCTGTAAGTATTTGAAAATTAAGGCTATTTTAGTGGTTCGTAAACTTTCTCTATCGTAATAGATTTTGTCCGGAAAGATAAGGTT
>WJKZ01000040.1 GCA_014728785.1 Candidatus Omnitrophota bacterium | reverse complement strand
TTAGAAACCAGCTCTTCTTCGCAAACCCGCAAAGCCGAATCAGTGTCGGCTATAACCAGATCGGCATCTTTACCTTCCTCTATACTGCCGTTATTCTTAAAACCGTAAAGTAGCGCGGGGTTCAGAGACAATCTCCTTGAAACTTCGTTCAAGCTTAAACAGCCTTTTTTGACCAGGTAAGTATTCGCCAAAGAGAAGACCAGCTCTAAGCCTACCATGCCAAAAGGAGCATCCTCAAAGGGCAATTCTTTCTCTGCCCGGGAATGAGGGGCGTGGTCGCTGGCTATACAATCTATCGTTCCCTCCTTTAAAGCCCTTCTGACGGCTTCTAAATCTGTTTTATCGCCCAGAGGAGGGTTGACTTTAAAATTTGCATCGAATCTATTTGCGAGGATATCTTCCAGGGTCAGGGAAAAATAATGAGGGCAGGTCTCACAGCTCACTGCAACGCCTTTCTCTTTGGCTCTTTTTATTATTTGAAGCGACTTGGCGGTGCTTACATGACAAATGTGTATAGGCGAATTAAGATAGCGGGCTATCTCGATATCACGGGCAACTCTCAGGCTTTCACTTATATCCGGGACAGAGGATATCCCGTATTTTGAAGAGACAAAACTTTCCCGCATTGAACCTGCTTGAGAAAGACTCCTGTCTTCACAATGAGATACAATCAACAAATTATACATCCGGGCATATTCGAGAGCCCGGCGCATCAATAAGGTACTTTCTACAGGGTCTCCGTCATCGCTCAACGAAAGGCAACCGCTCTTTTTCAGGCTTCCGAACTCACTGAGCTCTACCCCCTTCCTTCCTTTGGTGATGGCCCCGACCGGATAGATATCTACCAGCCCTATTCTCCTGCTCTCCTTGATAATCCAGGTAGCAACACCTTCGTTGTCTATAGGCGGTTGTGTGTTGGGCATGCAGAATATTTTAACAAATCCTCCTTTGGCTGCTGCCTGCGAACCGCTTAAAAGGTCCTCTTCATCTTCCCGACCGGGTGTGCGTAGATGCGTATGTATATCTATAAATCCCGGCAACACGTGCTTGTTGTGAGCTTTAATTTCCACTGCTCCCTTTTTCTGGATGTTTTCCTTAATTTCGACTATTTTGCCGTTGGCAATAAGGATATCCGCCTTTTTAGTGTTTTGGCTGTTTACTATATTTGCTCCTCTGATAATGATTTTATTTTCTTTAGCCATATTAACAGGTTTAATCAATTTGTCTTTTCCTGGTTCCCACCAAATACAGAATAGCCATCCTTACGGCTAAACCATTCTCAGCCTGCTTCAGAATAAGAGGATGCATTTTTTCCTTAAGGCTCGAACTTATCTCTATGTCCCAGTTAACCGGACCCGGGTGCATTACCAGACAATCCTTTTTTAATTTCTCTGCCCTCTGCGGAGTCAGAGAGAACCTTTCTACATATTCTCTGAGGTTAGGAAAAAATACCGCTTCCTGGCGTTCTCTCTGTATCCGTAAAAAAATTATTATATCCGCTTTGTCGATAACTTTATCAAGGTCGTAGCAAATATCCACCCCCATATTTTCAAACCCATAAGGAATAAGCGTAGGAGGAGCACATACGGTAACCGAAGATGAGAATTTTCTGAAACCGAAAATATTGGAACGGGCTACCCGGGAATGAAGTATATCTCCCACAATTACCACCTTAAGGGCTTCCAGCTTTCCTTTCATCTCTCTGGCGGTGTACATGTCAAGAAGTGCCTGAGTGGGGTGTTCGTTCCTTCCGTCCCCGGCATTAATAATGCTTGCCTGCGTATAGCGGGTAAATAATTCTAGGCAGGCGCTGCTGTTTATACGCATTATCATAATGTCGGGATGGTAAGATTCAAGGTTCTTTAAAGTATCTATTATGGTTTCTCCTTTGGTCAAAGAACTTGAGGTGGAGGAAAAATTCACCACATCAGCGCTAAGCCTTTTAGCTGCAAGCTCAAAAGATATCCTGGTGCGGGTAGAGTTTTCAAAAAAAAGATTTACGATAGTCTTCCCTCGCAGGGCCGGTACCTTTTTCACTTCTCGCTGGGAAATTTCCTTGAAAGAGTGGGTGAGTGAGAAGACAGCCTCAAGTTCTTCCTTGCTCAAATCCTTTATCCCTAAAATGTGCTTTTTATCCCATTCCTTCATCGGGCGCTTCTCGTTTTACCACTATAGCCTCGTCTCTTCCGTCTATCTCCTTAAGCTTTACCTCTACCTGTTCATCTGCCGCCGTAGGAATGTTTTTGCCCACGAAATCCGCCCTGATAGGTAATTCCCTGTATCCTCTGTCAATCAATACTAAAAATTCTATGCGGCGGGGCCGGCCGAAATCCATTATCTCGTCCAACGCTGCTCTTACGGTTCTTCCGGTAAACAACACATCATCGATTAAAATTACAACCTTATTGTTTAAATCAAACTTTATGCTGGTCTCTTTTACTACCGGCTTGGGCCCGATTGCGGTCAAATCATCCCTGTAAAGAGTGATGTCCAGAGTGCCCAAAGGAGGTTCTGAGCCTTCCAGTTGTTTTATCAGAGCCTGAATCCGCCTGGCAAGATAAACCCCTCTCGTCTGTATGCCGATAAGGGCTACGGAGGACACATCACTGTTTTTTTCTAAAATCTGATGAGTAAGTCGCTGCAGAGTCCTTTTTATGTCCTGGGGAGATAAAATTTTTTTACTGAACACGGGAAATCTTGCTCCTTTATTGCCCCGGATTTAGCGCTAACTTTCTTCTTTTATGCTCCGGAGAAGCCTGCATAAAAAACCCGCCTCCCTTAGTCAAAGAGGCGGGTTTTGTTTTTCTCTTTTTTCACTCATACTCCGTACTTCCTTATCAGTCTCTCCGGACTGATTTAAAGGCAACTAAAATATAACTTAAACTAAAGAGTGTGTCAAGAAAATTATTATTACGCCCTATTCAACCCGGCATTTTTGTGGTAGGGTGCAGAAAATAAAATAACCCAATATTCTAATTTTAAAATTAGGTGTATTGTACAAGAGTCAAGTTAACAATTTTTGAAAACGCTGCCGTAAAAAATCGCGTTTGGCTTTAAAAGCATCTATAGGGAAAGCGCCGTTTTTAGTTAAACCGAAGTGGAG
>WJKZ01000039.1 GCA_014728785.1 Candidatus Omnitrophota bacterium | reverse complement strand
GCTGAATGCCGCCTGTTTAGTGCTGGCTGAATATAACGGATTAAAAATGGTTATTGCCAATCCTACCTCCGATACGGTTATGGATATGGCCAATGCGGTTGCCCTCTTAAAAAATCCCTACAAGGATGCAAAAAAATTCAGACATAGCGATAAAAGTTCTTATCCTATGACTTATGAGCTTCCCGGTAAAATTAAACATTTTACTCCCGAGCAAAAGAAAATATATGTTGCTGTACTGGAAGGCCGCAAGGAAGAAATAGAAGAAGAGATAAAAAAAGCTCTCAGGTCCGGCATTAGTCCCTACAATCTTATTGATGAGGTTATAATTCCGGCCATAAATGAAGTCGGAAAAAGATTTGAAAATAAAGAATATTTCTTGCCTCAGCTTATTTCTTCAGCTGAGACAGCCAAGAGAGCTTTTGAAGAGTTGAAACCCCATATTAAAAAAAAGCGAAGAGACAAAAAATCCCGTATTGTGGTTATATTGGCGACAGTCAAAGGGGATATACACGATATAGGGAAGAATATCGTTTCCCTGATTTTGCAGAATCATGGTTTTGGTGTTATTGATTTAGGTAAGGATGTTTCTGCCCAGAGGATTATAAACGAGGCCCGTAAGCACAAGAACCCTGTAATAGGGTTATCGGCTCTTATGACAACAACTATGGTTAATATGAAAGAAGTGGTAAAGAAAGCTTCTCAACAAGGGGTAAATTGTACCTTCCTGGTGGGGGGAGCGGTTGTTAATAAGTCTTTCGCTTCATCCCTTGGGGCCCGCTATGCTAATGATGGCATAGAAGCCGTGAAAATAATTAAAAAAATCTATTCCAAAGAAAAGGGGAAGTAGCTGAACAGGATAAAATCAAGTTCAGATTTTCGGACAGCATAATATCTTCCGTTTCGCTCTGCTCCCATATTCACAAAATAATTTTTTCATACAGACTGTATATGAAAATTTTAGACAAAATAAAAATTTCTTTTTTTCTTACCGGGATTTTGATTTCCTTCATTGTAAGTTTATCTTTTTTTTATTTTTCCGGCCTGGAGACAGAATGGTTTACAGGAAGCAAGGAGATACGCTCTACCGGACTTGTAACCTTTGCCGAGCTCAGGCTGATTTTTATATCTTTGGTAATTTTTATACCTGTTTTTTCCTGGCTTACGGGGGCCTTACTTGCCCGTTTTTCTATCAGCTCTTTTAGCCGGTTGTTCCGTAAATCAAAAGCCATAGCCGAAGGCAGGAGAGATAATTTAGATAAAATCCCGGACAAAGACGAGGCAGGCCGGATTTCCTCCGTCTTTGATTCCCTTTTGGAGAAGATTAAAAGTTTAGAGGATTCCCTTCGGGTCATGAATGCTGAAATTATAAAATTAAACAAAAAAGAGAGTTTTTTGGAATTTGAGCTTAGGAAAAAAGAATATTTTTTCGATAGAACCCCTTATTTAATCCTAGAATTAGATGAAAGTCTGAAGATAATCTGGGCTAATAAAACTGCCAGAAAAGTTGAATCTGATTTACTGGGAAGATTGTGCTATCAGGTTTTTATGGGCAGAGAAACCCCTTGTCCGGAGTGCCCGGCCTTAAAAGCAAAAGAGACAGGTATCTATTACAGGGGGGTAATATCAAGGTTTCCTGTAAAGAACAGAGGTAAAGAAAGCTATTGGGAAGTTATCTCCATACCGGTTAAAGAAAGAAGGAGCAAGATATCTACTATTTTCAATATAGCTTGCGATATAACTGAATACAGAAAGCAAAAAGAGCAGATTCTTAAAGACGAGAATTATTTTAAAGATATTGTTCAGAGGGGCCAGGATATAATTTTCATAACAGACAAAGAGGGTAAAATCAAATTTATTTCCCGGGCGATAAAAGATATTTTAGGCTACGAGCCCGAGGAAATCGTAGGAAATAAACTCAGCCTTTTCCTTATAAGTTCCGACTCCACCGGTCTTAATCAGTCTTTCCGGAATACTTTGTCCGGGAAACAGCCTCCCGTTGTTTTTACTGAGGCGTTGAGCAAGCAAAACAACACTCTTTTTGTAGAAGTGCATTTTATTCCGGTAATCAGGGAAGGGGAAGTTTTTGAAGTCCAGGGTGTTGTCCGGGATATCACAAAGCGCGAACAGGAAGGAGAGGTCTTGAGGAATATAGTAAAAGATTTCCGGGAAAGGCTGAAAAAACTGGATTGTTTCTACGGACTTTCC
This sequence comes from Candidatus Omnitrophota bacterium, assembly GCA_014728785.1. GTDB lineage: Bacteria > Omnitrophota > Gorgyraeia > Duberdicusellales > 4484-171 > WJKZ01. The sequence continues at coordinate 7,790 of WJKZ01000039.1, read as the reverse complement.
AAACTTTTGGAAAACCCCCGTGTTTCTTTAGACGTATTATTCCAGGGTGTGGTCGGGCTTATCCCTCCTGCCTGGGAATATCCGGAAGTTGCCTGTTCCAGAATAGTTTATGAAGATAAAGAATGGCGTTCCAATAATTTTGAAGTTACCCCCTGGAGGCAAACCTGCGATATTATTATAGGAGAAAAGAAAAAAGGCTTGATTGAGGTTTATTATCTGGAGAAGAGACCCGACCTATTTGAAGGGCCTTTCTCGCGTGAGGAAAGGTATTTAATTAATGCTGTAGCTGAGAGATTAAGAAAGACAATAGAGAAAAAGATTGCCGATGAAGAAATAATTAAGTTTAAAGCTATTGCGGATAAGGCTAATTACGGTACGGCCATAATTGATACAGAAGGAAAATTTACATACGTAAACGAAGCATTTGCAGCTATGCATAAATATGAAAAGAAAGAATTGTTAAGTGAAAATATTTCTTTGCTTTATCCCGGAGGAGAGCATCGCCGGGTAGGAATTCTCAGAAAAATACTGGAAAGCAGTGAAAGCTTTAGCAGCGCGGAATTATATAATAAGCGAAAAGACGGTTCCGTCTTCCCGGTTTTTACCACTGCTGCGGTTATTTATAACGAAAAAGGCAAACCCCTGCTTATTTCTTTAATTGTCGCTGATATAACTGAGCGGAAAAAAGCCGAAGAAGAGTTAAGAGCGGCTTACAATAAGTTAAAAGAAACCCAGGCTCAGCTTATCCATGCCGGCAAGATGGAAATAATAGGGAGGTTGGCCAGCGGCGTTGCCCATGAGGTTAAAAATCCTTTGGCTATAATGATACAGGGGATTGAGTATCTTGAAAAGAGAATAAAAAGCGATGATAAAAACATAGCCCTGACCATAAATTATCTGAAGGATTCTGTTGAGAGAGCGGATGATATCATCAGAGGCCTTCTGGATCTGTCCAGTTTGTCTAAGATGAACATCGAGAAAGAAGACCTTAATGCTGTGATAGAGAGGTCACTGTTTCTCATGAATTACCAGCTGGACAAAAGCAGAATAAAAGTCATTAAGGATTTAGACTCCGATATTCCTTATATAGATATAGACAAAAACAGGTTAGAGCAGGTATTTGTTAACCTTTTTTGGAATGCTATCCAGGCTATTTCGGGCAAAGGAGAATTAAGGGTCAAGACATATGTCAAAAAATTGTCCGGAGACGATATTGCTAAATATGCCGATAAGGAATTTTTTACTTTTTCCCAGCAAGAAGTAGTTGTTGTGGAAATAGAAGACACAGGTCCCGGGATACCTCAGAAAATAATAAGAAAGATATACGAACCCTTTTTTACCACCAAGCCTAAAGGTAAAGGTACGGGATTAGGGCTCTCTATAGTAAAGAATATAATAGAGATTCATAAGGGATTTATAGATATAAGGAATAAGGAGGAAGAAGGCGGGGCTATTGTAACAATGATGTTTAGGTTGTAAAATATAGAGAATAAGGGGGTGCTATGCAGAAAAAAAGAATTCTACTGGTTGACGACGAAGAGGGCTTTGCAGAAATGATTAAGATGAATCTCGAACAGGCAGGAAATTATGAGGTAAGGGTGGAAACAAAGGGTTCCCGGGCCTTAGCTTCTATAAGAGAATTTAGACCTCATCTTGTATTTTTAGATGTTGTTATGCCGGATTTAGACGGCAATGAGATAGCTTACCGGGTCAAAACAGATGAAGATTTACGTAATATACCGGTTGTATTCTTGACCGCAATTGTCCAGGAAAGCGAGCTTGCCTCCCGAAAAGGTGAAATAGGCGGCCACAGGTTTTTAGCTAAGCCGGTTACTGTAGAAAAGCTTATCGATTGTATAGAAAGATACGCAATATTTCCTGATGAATAAAACCGCTGCATGCAACTCATTTTTTTCTAAAACCTTACGGGATCCAATATTTTTAAGGTTTTCCCGCTTCCCTTATTTCTTTACCCTTCGCGGGCGTATAGAATTAAAGAATCTCAAAATACCTTGAATGCCATACCGGCTTATAAAAGGGGGCTTTATGTTGGTTAAAATAATTAATATTTGGGGTTTAAGCCTATTTTTTATTTTTTTACTCTCAGATGTTTCCTGGTCTTGGGGACAGAAAAAGGATATCGATTCAAAAAACGTTAAGCCTAAGACGGTGCAGGTGGATAAAGACTATGACGGCAGAATAGACCGGATAGAAAAATATGACAGCCGGGGAGCAATTATTTCTATTGAAGCCGATACCACAGGGGACGGAAAGATAAATGAGTGGGTTTATTATGAAGACGGCCTGCCGCGAAAGGCCGAGAAAGATATAGACGGAGACGGGAAGACCGATACCAATATTGTTTATGACAAAAACGGAGTTATAGTTTCTTCGGAGTCCGATACCACAGACGACGGCAAGATAGACGAGTGGGTTTATTATGAAGACGGAAAGATTTCCCGTGCCGAAAAAGATACCAACGGAGACGGTAAAGCCGATACCTGGCTTGAATATTAAGGTTGCACAACTGCTAAATTCATTGAGTTTTCCATGGGCATAACTACCAGGCGTGGAGACAAATTGACTACTGATTTATACCAGGGAGGGAAAATCCCTAAATCGGATTTACGCTGTCAGGCCTGCGGTTCGGGAGATGAAGTTATCTCTTTCTTGGGTTTTTCCCTGAGTCTTATCAATGACAGGAAGCTTAAAAGTATAATAACCGCTCTTCAGAAGGACATTTTTGCTGCCAATGCAGAAATCATGAGTTCTTCTTCCGGCTTAAAGAGATTAAAAGTAAGAGTTAACAGCCGTAGTGTTAAAAGAATAGAAAGATATATCCGGGATTTTGAAGGCAAAATAAAAAATAAGCATAACTGTTTCTTTTTACCCGGAGATAACACCGCTTCGGCGTCTTTTAATATATGTCGTGCTGTGGCCAGAAGAGCAGAACTTGAAGTGGTGAGGTTGGCAGAAAGCGGACTTATCGAAAACAGGTATCTTGTAATTTACTATAACCGCCTTTCTGATTTGCTGTATCTTATCTCCCTGAAACTTAAGGAGAAGGCTTAAATTTTTTTATAAATAAGGTGTGGTATGCTTAAAGAGGCTTCTTTTTATGAAAAATTAGATAATAATACTGTCAGATGTTTTCTCTGTCGTCATAGTTGCACTATACTTCTTCACCGGAAAGGCCTTTGCGGAGTGCGTGAGAACAGGGAAGGAAAACTGTACACCCTGGTTTATGCCCGGCCCGTAGCTTCTAACGCTGACCCGATAGAGAAAAAGCCTTTATACCACTTTCTTCCCGGCACATACTCATACTCTATTGCTACCAAGGGGTGCAATTTTAAATGCAGTTTCTGCCAGAACTGGCAGATTTCTCAGGCTGACGAAGCTCAGTTTTTGAGAGGATCGCATGAGTTGCAACCCCAGCTTGTAGTTAAAAAGGCATTATCGGCGGAATGTAAAAGCATCGCCTACACCTATACGGAACCCACCATTTTTTTTGAATATGCTTATGATACGGCAGTGTTAGCAAAAGAAAAGGGGTTGGCCAATGTTTTTGTTACTAACGGGTATATGGAAAGAGCGCCTCTTAAAAGCATAAAACCTTATCTGGATGCCGCCAATGTCGACCTCAAGAGCTTTAATGAAGATTTTTATGTGAAAGAATGCGCTGGCAGGCTTAAACCTGTCCTGGAAAATATACGCTTGATGAAAGATTTAGGAATATGGGTGGAGATTACTACTTTAATAATTCCCGGCTCAAACGACTCCCCTGATGAAATTGAAAACTTAGCCGCTTTCATCGCAGACGTTGACCCCGGTATACCCTGGCATATAAGCAGGTTTCATCCCGATTACAAGAATAACCGGCGTCAGTCCACTCCTGTAGCAATTTTAAACAAGGCAAAAGAAATAGGTGAGGCCGCGGGATTAAAATACATATATATAGGTAATATTGCAGGAGATAACAGTACATATTGCCCGGGCTGCGGTAATAAGGTTATAGAAAGAAGTTATTTCGGCATAAACAGCACCAATCTTAAGGGCAAAAAATGCTCTTTCTGTTCGGAAGAGATCCCGGGAGTATTTTGATAAATATAACCTTTTATACCGTATATCTAAGTGTAATAAATACTTGACGCAGTAAAGCCTCTATGTTAATATTTAGGCTATGTTAGCAGTAGTAGAAATAGGTAAAAAGCAGTATCTGGTAGAAAAAGGCCTTACTTTAGAGGTAGAAAAGCTCCAGGGTGAAAAAGAGAGCAAAATTTCTTTCGATAAGGTTTTGCTTCTGGCCAGCGATAAAAAAGTTAAGATAGGCACCCCATATTTAGAGAAAGCCAGGGTTGAGGCCCGGATAGAAGGCGAAAAGAAGGGTAAGAAGGTTACGGTTTATAAGGTAAAACGCAGAAAAAAGTATCGCAGAAAAAAGGGTCACCGGCAAAATTATACCGTTCTAAAAATCAACCGCATTATAGAATCTTCCAATCAGTCCTCGAAAGAGTGATTGTAGACCATTTAAAAGTTTATTTTAAAGCAGGCAGGGGCGGAAGGGGAGGCTCTGCAATTAGTCATATAAGCCACCACAAGGAACGCGGCGATGGGGGGGATGGGGGGGAAGGCGGCAATGTTTATCTTAAGGTGGATGCTCATTACTATGATTTAAAGAAATTCAAGAGCAAGAATAGATTTGAAGCTCCCGACGGAGAGGCCGGCAGAGCCGCTAACAGAAAGGGTAGAGACGCCGAGGATTTAGAAGTGGGTATTCCTCCGGGAACAAGAGTATTAACTCTTAATGGTAAAATACTGGCGGATTTAACCGGCACAGACGAAAGTTTTCTTATATGCAGGGGTGGCAGAGGCGGAAAGGGGAATTACAAAAGGGATTACACCAAACCCGCCGGCAGGGGAGAAGAAAAAGAGGTTTTTTTGGATTATCGTATTCCCAACGATATAGCCATTCTCGGCTTCCCCAACACGGGAAAGACTTCTCTTTTCAATGCCTTAACCGGTCATGATTTTAAGGTGGCGGCTTATCCCTTTACCACTCTTAGTTGCATTACTTCTAAATTTACCTATAATTTCCGGGATTATATTGTTCTGGACACCCCGCCCTTAAAAAGAAAAGGTATTTCTTGTGACTCTCATAACAGGTTTTTGCGGCATATAGCGAGGAGTAAAATTTTGCTCTTCCTGAGCAGGGCGGACAGTGATTTTGAAAGTGATTTTGAAGCCATCAAAAAAGGAATAACCGGCTTTTCTCCAGGCCTCCTTAAAAATAAAAAAGTTTTTTACTTGGTAAATAAAATTGATAAAATGGATAAAATACCTGTAAAGAGGGGCATTTTTTTCATATCTGTGCAGGCTTCACTTGAGCTGAAAGAACTAAAAATTGAAATAGAGAGATGCTTGACGGCATCCTGCGGCTAAGGGGAAGCCTAAAAAATTGTGTAGTTTATGAAAACTGTAACTATTAAGATTGGTAGCAGTATTATAGCTCCGGAGGGCAAGGTTGATTCAGCCCTGGTAACCAGAATTGTAAAGGATATCTGCCGGGTTGAAAGCTTGGGGTTCCGCCCTGTTCTGGTAAGTTCAGGCGCTATCGCCTGCGGATTAAATATTCTGGGCTACAGGCGAAAGCCTAAAGATATGCACTCTTTGATGGCTATATCAGCTATTGGCCAGATAGCATTAATGGATGTGTTTAACGCAAAGTTTAAAAAATATAATAAAAGGTGTGCGCAAATTCTTCTTACCTGGGACGATTTCGATATACGCAGCCGTTTTATAAACATCCGAAAAACGCTGGAGAAGTTATTAAAAATCGGGATAATACCTGTAATTAATGAAAATGATGTAGTATCTTACGAAGAGATACGCCTCGGAGATAATGACCGCCTGTCCTCTCTGGTGGCTGATCTTATCGGCTCGGATAAACTTATTATTCTTTCCGACGTTAAAGGTTTGCTTAAAGGCGGCAGAGTAGTTCAAGAAGTTAAGCTGATCGATAAAGATATAGTGTCTCTTGCCCGCAAAGAAGACAAAGTGCATACCAGCGGCGGCATGCTTACGAAACTCGAAGCTGCAAGACTGGCAACTTCTTCCGGAATTAAAACCGTAATAGCCTACGGGAGGAAAAAAAATGTTATTTCAGATATTTTAAAAGGTAAGAACATAGGTAGTGTTTTTCTCTCCCAGGGGAAGAAAGAGAGGGCCCGTAAAAGATGGATTTCCAACAAATTGATGAGAGGAAAGCTTTGTATCGATAACGGTGCAAAGACTGCTTTGCTGGACAGAGGTAAAAGCCTTCTTAATGTAGGCGTGACTGAGGTGGAAGGGCCTTTTAAGAAAGGGGATGCTGTTGCCGTTATTGATGAAGAAGGCAATTATTTAGGCTGCGGTCTGGTCAATTATTCTTATGAAGAGCTGAAAGGTTCAGGAAGAAAAAAGCTTGCACAGGAAGTTGTGCACAGGGACAATTTTGTAAAAGCTTCCCAGGGGTGGTGTTATTATTCCCACTTACAGAACAGAAAAGCGGATTCAAAAGGTTAAAAGAGGTGGTTAAGGTGAGCCAATACGTGAAAAATTTGGTGGGAGAGGCCAGAGAAGCTTCTTATGAATTAGCTAAAGTGGAGACGGCCACTAAAAATAAAATATTAAGAGATATGGCCCGGGAGTTGCTTAAGGAAAAAGATTTTATTTTAAAGGAAAATTCCAAAGACCTGGCTGCGGCCGAAAAAAAGAACCTTAAAGGCAGTTTTATAGACAGGCTCCGTTTGGATAATAAGCGTATCAAAGAGATGAGTTTGTCCTTAAAAGCAGTAGCAGCTTTACCCGACCCTGTAGGGAAGATTGTAACATCTTTAAAGCGCCCCAATGGTATAAGAATAAAAAAGGTAAGAGCTCCTATTGGGGTAATTTTAATAATTTATGAAGCCAGGCCAAATGTTACCAGTGATTGTACGGGGCTGCTGTTTAAGACTTCAAATGTCGGGATTTTAAGAGGAGGGGGAGCAGCTTTACATTCCAATACTGCAATAGGTACGGTGCTTAAGAAAGTTATTAAGAAAAGCGGGCTTAAATTTAATCCCTTTTTTATAGTGGGAAAGACAGACCATAGGACAGTTGATGAGTTACTTAAACAGGATAATTATATTGATATGGTCATCCCCAGAGGAGGAGAAGTTTTAATAAGAAAAGTAGTGGAATTGTCCCGAATACCGGTGATTAAACACTATAAGGGAATATGTAATATTTACATAGACAGAAACTTCGATATTAAAAAGGCCCTGGATATATGTGTAAATGCAAAAGTACAGAGACCTTCTGTATGTAACGCCGTAGAAAATATACTTATACATAAAGATTCGCTTAAGACTTTTTTGCCTTTACTTAAAAAAGAGTTTAACAAGCTGGGGGTGGAAATCCGGGGAGATGAAGCAGCGGTTAAAACGGTAGAAGGGATAAGAAAGGCAAAAGAAAGAGACTGGCAGACAGAATATCTGGATTTGATAGTAGCAGTAAAAACTGTTAAGAATGCTGCAGAAGCTGTAAAGTTTATAAACAAATACGGTTCCCACCATACCGATGCAATAATAACCAACGATTCCTGCGAGGCGAAGAGATTTGTTAAGGAAATAGATTCGGCCTGTTGTTTTATAAATATATCTACGCGGTTCAGCGACGGGTATCAGTTCGGGTTAGGGGCAGAGATCGGTATTTCTACAGACAAGCTCCATGCCCGCGGGCCCATGGGGTTGGAAGAGTTGACTACTTATAAG
>WJKZ01000038.1 GCA_014728785.1 Candidatus Omnitrophota bacterium | reverse complement strand
GAATATGCCCGCACCCATAATATACCGTTTTTGGGTTTATGTCTGGGTATGCAGGTTGCCGTTATTGAGTTTGCAAGGAATGTCTGCGGTCTTAAGAAAGCTAATTCTTCCGAATTCAATAAAAAGACTCCCCATGCGGTTATAGATATAATTTCTGAGCAGAAAAGAATAAAATCAAAAGGCGGAACAATGCGCTTGGGTGCTTACCGTTGCCGTATAAAAAAATCTACTCGGAGTTTTTCCGCCTACCGCAGCCAGGCAGTCCACGAGCGCCACAGGCATAGATATGAATTCAATAATAAATACAGGCGTATAATGCAGAAAAACGGTATGGTTTTTGCCGGATTATATATTGCCAAAAACCTTGTCGAGATTATAGAATTAAAAGAACACCCCTGGTTTGTCGCCTGTCAGTTTCACCCTGAGTTTAAATCCAAACCCGATAAGGCTCATCCGCTTTTCCGGGATTTCATAAAAGCCTCTCTTTCACGCAGATTGTATTCAAGAACCGCCTGAATTTATTTTTAAAACCCCCGGCCTTGTTTGATTTAATACCAAACTCTGTTAAAATAATATACGGCTCTCAATCGCTTTATTTTTGAACCTTCATCCCCTTACAGAAATTATGGAAAAATCTTTAGGGTTTGATAACGAGAAATACCTGCAGGAACAGACTGAGGCTATTTTTGAGAGGGTGAATCGTTTTGGCGATAAGCTCTATCTTGAATTCGGAGGCAAGCTGCTTTTTGACTATCATGCGGCAAGGGTTCTACCCGGATTTGACCCTAACGTGAAGGTAAGGCTGCTCCAGAAGCTCAAAAGTAAAGCCGACATAATCCTTTGTATATATGCAGGTGACATAGAACGCCGGAAGATGAGAGCGGATTTCGGTATAAGTTATGATGTAGACGCGCTAGAATTGATAGATGACTTAAGAGAACGTGATATAAATATCCTTGCTGTCGTCATAACCCGTTTTGATAACCAGCCCGCCGCCGGTATTTTTAAGAATAAACTGGAACGACGCAACATAAAAGTTTATACCCACTCCTTTACAAAAGGTTATCCTACTGATGTTGACTTGATTGGCAGCGATGAGGGTTATGGAGTTAATACTTTTATAGAAACCAGGCACCCTCTGGTGATAGTTACCGGCCCCGGGCCGGGAAGCGGTAAGCTTGCTACCTGTCTTTCCCAGTTATATCATGATCACAAAAGAGGGGTAAAGAGCGGTTATGCTAAGTTCGAGACATTTCCTGTCTGGAATTTGCCTTTAAAGCACCCTGTAAACATAGCTTATGAGGCTGCTACGGCAGATATCAGGGATTTTAATTTAATAGACCCATTTCACCTGGAACATTATAAAGAAACTGCGGCTAATTATAACCGTGATGTGGAGGTATTTCCGGTGTTGAAGCGTATACTGGCCAGAATAGCAAAATCAGAGTCTGTGTATAATTCGCCTACGGATATGGGTGTAAACAGGGTGGGGTTTGGGATAATTAACGATGAAATAGTCCGGAAGGCGTCTGAACAGGAAGTCATAAGAAGATATTTTCGTTATAAATGCGAGTATGTAATGGGATTCACCGATAAAGAAACTGTTCAACGAGCGGAAATGATTATGAAAGAGCTGGGCTTGAGCCCCGAGGATAGGTCAGTAGTTGAGGCGGCACACCGTACGGCTTCAGAAGCACAGCAGAACTGTTCAGGCGATAACGACCTTTTTTGCGGAGCAGCTCTACAGCTGCGCGATTCCTCAATTGTGACAGGCAAGAATTCTTATCTTATGCATGCCGCAGCAAGTCTTATACTTAATGCTGTTAAAAAGGTGGCGGGGATACCCGATAAAATTCACTTATTATCGCCGTCGATTATTAATTCTATAGGAAAACTGAAAAAGAATATTTCCGATAAACCGAACGTGAGCCTTGATCTTGAAGAGTCCCTGATTGCTTTGAGTATAAGTGCTACTACTAATCCTACGGCACATCTGGCTGTAGAAAAGCTTAAGGAGCTTCAGGGATGCGAGGTCCATATGACCCATATTCCCACTCCCGGAGATGAAACAGGATTAAGAAGACTCGGTGTAAATTTAACCACCGACCCCCAGTTTTTAACAGATTCTCTCTATATTTTATGAGATTTATCCTTACAAGTCTTAACAAAATAATATTGTTGCACATTTACAGTTAGGAGGTTATATG
>WJKZ01000037.1 GCA_014728785.1 Candidatus Omnitrophota bacterium | reverse complement strand
GTCTCCATCTCGTTTTGTAGCATCACCTGTTGTTACGACGGACATAACGTATACTTCTCCTGCATCTTTGTGGTTTCCGTTTCTGTCTTTATCCACACAGACATTGATAAATGATGGTGCCTCATTATCGGCATCGGTATATTCAACCATGAAAGTAAAGGTGGTATCTGAATATCCCGAGTCGGGGTTAACTCCGTCGGCTACATATCCTGCTTCTCCCGTCCAAGAAAGAGTGGGAACGTTATTTGTGCTGGTTACAGTCATAGTCCCGCCCTGAACCGGTGCCCCTGTGGGAGTAATAGGATTGCCTGAGGTTGCACCGGTAGCCGATACATGATTATTGACGGCAAGCCTGACCGCAAATGTCTCTCCTACTGAAGCTGAGCCGGCTAAATCATAGACCACCAGCCAGTTTTCGGTTGAAGAAGAGTTTACCGTTTCACTGAGGCCGGAAAAAGTAACCGTACCATTATCGGATGAATAGGTCTTTGCACCGTTAATTTGCGGGTCACCGTCTAATATTCCGTTTCCGTTGGTATCGTTGTAGAGCTCTATATCGGTTATATCGACATTATCCTGGCCGGTACCTGAAGCGGTAAAGGTGATACTCGATATATCGATATCTTCAACCGAAGATGCAGTTAGGGAGACTTGTAACATTTCTAAATCCTGATCACCTGAGCCGATATTGGCATCCGAGGGATTATTACCCCCTGCGGAAAGCGTCAAGCTTCCGGTTGAGCCGCCGGCTACAATGGTTTTCGTAGCCCCGTTTGCTGAGGAACCTACAGTAGTAATAGGATTACCTGAGGTTGCACCGGTTGCACTGACGCCTGAAACCTGTAATTTCGTAGCGAATGTGTCACCTACATCTGTAATACCTGAGGCAAAATCATAAACCACCAGCCAGTTTTCGGTTGTGCCGGAAGCTATAGTCTCGCCGCCGGTATTAAATGTGGTGGGTGTATCATTACCCGAATACCGGCCTGAAACTATGAAAGTGTCTATCCCTGAATCGTAAAGGCCGTTGTTATTCTCATCGACATAAATAAATACTCCCGGGTTAGGTAAATCATTGCGGTCATCGCCAAGGCCGGAAGGGCTAAGCTGTATGGAATCTACCTCTATATCCTCAACCGATGAGGCACTGAATTTAATCTGCAGGACCTCAACGTCGGTTGCCGAAACAGTTTCGTTACTCGCGCCGGGATTATTGTCTCCTTCAGCCAGTGTAAGTGTACCTTCACTTGATATTGTCTTTGTCGCCCCGGCAATCGGCGCACCGCTCACTCCGGCAGGAAGGCCGGAAGTCTGGCCCTGAGTTGTAATGTCATTGTCACTGCTGAAAACCACCTTAAATGTCTCGCCGTTTGAGGCAGAGCCGGCCAAGTCATAAAGAATGAGCCAGTTCTCTGTATCTCCTGAATCTATAGTCTCAGACAGGCCGGCGAAGGTGACTGTTCCGTCGTCTGATGAGTAGGTCTGGCTTCCGTCAATCTGGGTATCTACCGCCGCCTCGTAAGTTCCGTTTTCGTTTACATCGAGATAGAGTTCAACGTCTGTTATATCGGTACTGTCATCGGCAGTGCCTGAAGCATTAAAAGTAATTGATGAAATATCGATATTTTCGGTCTCGTTAGCACTTAGTTCGAGCTGCAGCATAACTAAATTAGCAGCATCGTTGGCTTCATTGGTATTGGGTGGTGAATCATCGCCTGTGCTAAGCGTTAAGCTTCCTGTATCTGATACGGTAATCATCGCCCCATCAACCGGAGCCCCGGTGGGAGTAATGGGATTGCCTGAAGTTACCCCGGTTGCGGTTATGTGGTTATTGGTAGTAACCTCTACGGTTAATGTCTCGCCGTTTGAGGCCGAACCTGATAAGTCATAAACAAGGAGCCAGTTTTCAGTATCTCCGGCGGTTATGGTTTCGGATATTCCATTAAAGGTAACCTGGCCGTTATCGGCCGAGTAAGTCTCTGCCCCGTTAATCTGTGTGTCTATCAAATCGTTAAACTCACCGTTATCGTCGGTATCGAGCCATAATTCGGCGTCGGTAATGTCTGAGGATTCATCGGCCGAGCCGGATGAGGTAAATGTAATGGATGATATATCGATATCTTCAATATCGGAAGCAGTAAGCTCAATTTGAAGTATTTCAACATCAGTAGCTGAAGAGGTAGCGTTAGTGTCAGGCGGATTGCCTGAGCCAGTAGTCACCGACAAGCTTCCGGTTGAGCCGGCGGCTACAATGGTTTTTGTTCCCCCCTGTGCCGAAGTCCCGCTTGCACTTATGGGGTTGCCGCTTGTCGCTCCGGTTGCGGTAACTCCGGAAGGGTTAAGCTTTACTTCATAAGTCTCGTTTATATCGGTAACCGAGGGTGAGAAGTCATAGACTACCAGCCAGTTCTCGGTTGTACCT
>WJKZ01000036.1 GCA_014728785.1 Candidatus Omnitrophota bacterium | reverse complement strand
TAGCTCATAGCTGCTTGTCGCTTGAGACTTGTAGCCTGAAAGCCTGAAGCTTGTAACCTGCAGCCTGAAGCCTTAAGCTTGTAACCCATACCGGCGACGATACGCAACCGAGGCCGGAACCGATACCTATGCCAAATTACAGAAGGAAAATCTGCAACCTGTTTGCCTCGCTGCACTTATCAAGGCGGAATCTTTATTCTTTGATATCGCCGGCTTTGAGTAAAGCATACCGGCTAATCCAGGGGCCGAAAAGCTCAAAAATAATGGTAGAACCTATAGTTACGCTCAGAATCAAATCTCCCCAGGTATTATTCAGCGCATTTTTAGCTACCAAGGCACATCCTAAAGAAATACCCGCCTGAGGCAATAAAGCTAACCCCATATATTTTTTTATGGATTCGGGCGCTTTTACTATCGCAGAACCTGTTATGCTCCCGATTACTTTACCCGCAAAACGCAGAAGAACAAATATAACTATATAAGCAAGGGCTTTTCCCATAACATCCAGTTTCAGGTTAGCTCCTGCTAATACAAAAAATATCAGATATAACGGAGAATCTATTTCTCGGAGGGATTCGAAAAATTGAAAGCTCATCTTGTCAAGATTAACCAAAACAGCTCCGAAAACCATACAGGAAAGAAGAACTGAAAGATTAAGAAAGAGAGCCACGCCTACCACAAGCATCAAAAAACCTAAAACATAGATGAGACGCTCACGTGAGGTATTGACCAGATAAGACAACCTGCTGAAAATGAACGCTACAAATGCCCCCAAAGCAAACGAAGCTGCTATCTCAAGTATCGCTTTTAGCAAATCATTTGCCACCAGCGCAAAATTATACTCCTGGCCTGTAAAAGTCTTGGCCAAAGACAAGGACAGACCAAAAACTATCAAAGCCCAGGCATCATCTATAGCCACTATCCCCAGAAGAATATCTGTGAATCTACCCTTACTTTTATATTCCTGCACCACCGCTACTGTAGCTGCCGGTGCCGTGGCCGCAGAAATCGCCCCCAAAATTAAAACTATATAAAAGGGGTCGCCCATCGCTATCCAAAGCCCCAGAGTAACTAAAAACCAGGGGATAAGAGACGCGCTCAAAGAAATGCTGGTGACCACCTTACCCACATTCCTTATCGATTTTGATGAAAAACTTTCTCCGAGGTTGAAGGCGATTACCCCCAAAACAAAATTCGAAAAAAAATCAGCTATCTCGATAAAACCGGCGGGAACGAAATTCAGGAAATTAGGAGAAATTATTACTCCTAAAATTACGTATCCTGTTATTATCGGTATTTTTAACCTGGATATCAGGCGGGAAGAAAAAAAACCTAAAAGAAATATTATGGCTAAGCTTAAAATAGGGTTACCGGACATTAATTACACAACACCCTTTATCTTAAACATCTCCCATATAATATCAAATATTCCGATTATGCCGCTAAGCTCATCATTCTTATTAGTTACGGGTACTCTGTCAACCTTGGAAAGGCGCATAAGCCTGTAGGCCTTATCTATAGACTCATCTTCCTGGATGGAAACAAACTTTGTCTCCATTATGTCCTCGACTATTATAAGCTGTCCCATAGAAGGGACAAATTCTAAATCAAAGGAATCATCAACTACATCCACAAGGGGTATGTTTTTAAATAGACGGGATTTTTGCGGCCTTATAATATCAAGGAGATTGTCGGAGTTAACTATCCCTATAAGTTTTTTCTCGTCGTCAACCACGGGTATTAAGGGGTGGCCATGAAACCCCTTAAAATTCTCAAGTAAAGCCTTAAGGGGAGTAGAACGCTTCACTGCTATTATATCCTTATGCATCACTTCGCTAATTTTCATCACCACACCTCTTTTTAACTACCCTCAAATTTTTTTATAACTTCCAAAACATCTTCACTGCTTTCGGCAGCCAGTAATTCCTGGCGGAAATAATTATTCATGAGCAACTTGGATAAATCCGCCAATATCCTCAAGTAAAGATTCAGCTCGGAAGGATTAGCCCCCATAAGAAAAACTAAATTAACTTTTTCTCCGTCCAGGGCATTAAACTCTATACCTTCCCCGGATTTCCCAAAACCTATAGTAAAGCTGTCGACGGCGTCGGTTCTGGCATGCGGAATAGCTACATTATTTCCTATTCCGGTAGAGCCTAAAGATTCACGTTTAAGGACATCCTTTACAAACTTCTCTTCATTTTTAATTTTCCCGCCCTGAATCATCTTCGCAGCTATTTCCTTCACAACTCCCTCTTTGTCTTTGCCGTCCAATTTCATAATGCATAGATTTTTATCGAAATATTCAGATACTGCCATACTCCCTCCTTTACAATTTATACGTATAGTTTTAATTAAAGTATTTTTTTGCTTCCCCTGCCGGCCGCTTAACATACAACTTGATATTTTTTATAAGCCCGTAACACAGTAATTTATCACCTTCCTCGATAATATCGTCGGCATGAGGAAAAGAAATGAGCTTATCCCCGCGTTCTATGGAAAGAATAAGTATATTCTTTTTATTAAAACCTGCCTCTGCCAGAGTAAGACCCTTCTCCTTGCTGCTGCCGGAAATAGTAAGCTGAGCCACGCCATACCCTTTAGGTAAATGGAATAATTCTTCCAGCGCCTTTTGCCTGAGGATTCCTCTGGCTACTATATTTTTTTCGAGAAACCTGTTGATAGCCTGGCTGAACCTCTTATGAGCGATTAGCCTGTAAAGGATGAGTATAACCACTATCATCAGGCTTGCTTTCGAAATATCAGAAG
>WJKZ01000035.1 GCA_014728785.1 Candidatus Omnitrophota bacterium | reverse complement strand
TCTGTTCTTCCAGAAATATATCATTGGGAAATCCGAATAATGACAAAAAATATTTCAATTTCTCCAACCCTTTTTCTCTGAAAATCTTTAAGATTTTAAAAAAAACCATTGATGCTATAAAGGCATCTTCCGAAGCTCTATGTACTTTTTGTTTATCATATTCCAGCTTTAACAACTCTGCCACAGTAATTAAATTATACTTATCGGACTCTAAAACCTCTCTGGCCATTCCCAGTATGTCGATAGCCGGAGAATTTATAAGAGGATAATCCATTGCTTTGAGATGATAGTTAAGGAAACCTATGTCGAATTTTATGTTATAGGCGCAAACAACAGAGCCATGTAAAAAATCAATAAGCTTGCCTGCTATATCCTCAAAAACCGGTGCGCCTTTTAGATCATCATCGGATATTTTATGAATAAGATAGGCCTGGCGGGGGATAGCCTTGCAGGGATCGATCAAGGTATGGAATTTTTCTATGACTTTTCTTTTTCTTATTTTATAAGCCCCGATCTCGCAAATAGAATCGCCGGTAACTACATCCAAACCTGTTGTCTCTAAATCTATGAATACAAGATCATGGAATTCTATATCCTTGTCAATGTCCATCGAATTACCTTGCGCCGGCAATAGGGGTTACCAATTTATATTTTTATTGCTGTAATACCTTGATAACGACAGTCCTGTCCCGGGATGCAGTATCAAAATCCAGCAGAACTACCTGCTGCCAGGTGCCTAAATCTAATTTACTTCCGGTTACAGAAATAAAAAGAGAAGTTTTTATAAAAGAACTCCTCAAATGCGAATGTCCGTTATCATCCGACCAGGTGTAATTGTGAGAATAATCCTTCCGGTAAGGCAAGACTTTATCAAAAGTGTTTTTTAAATCTTTTATCAGGCCCGATTCATATTCCATAGTGGTCAACGCAGCGGTTGAACCTATTACAGAAACAAAAAGGATTGCATCGTTAAGATTTTCCTGTTCAGTAATCCTTTTTAAAGCAGGGGTGATATCTTTGATATCACAGTTACCTTTTGTTTTTATATTTATATAACGTGTTAACATCCCTTACCTTATTATGGTGCCTTCAGGAACATCTTTATTAGGGACTATCAAACTTACGTCGTCTTTAGCTTGGGCGGCAAGCAGCATCCCTTCGGACCTCACTCCCCGTATATCTTTCGGCTCTAAGTTAACCAGCACTACTATAGATTTGCCGATTAACTCCTGAGAAGAGTAAAATGGCTTAATCCCGGCCACCAGTTGTATGGCTTTTTCCCCAATGTTTACCTTGAGTACAAAAAGTTTTTCTGCATCAGGATGAGATTCAACTTCCATTATTTTACCTGTGCGAAGCTCAAGTCTGGAAAAATCATCAAAATTAACCATAATGCCTCCTTTACCCGGTCAATTACTTAATTTAAGACTCATTTTAACAACTATATGATTTTAAGCAAATATTTTATATTGGGGTTGATAAGTAGAGGGTCAATCAGGGGGTATAAACAAAATCCTTAACTATAACCCAGAGTAAAAATATTATCAAAACAGCCGAAACCAGATAAAAATCGTTAAAATAAAGAAAATCCTTTATTTTTTCCGCTTTTCTGGACTTTTTTTCCGGAAGATTGTATTTTTTCCTTATCCTTGGCTTTATTCTAATAATATCTTCTTTCTTGAACCTCAAAAACTCTCCGGCGACCTTAAAATGCGGTACCACTCCGGCATTAGCCAAATCTATAAGTTCTTTTTCCAGTATGCCTATAATCTTAGCTGCTTCTCTTGTGGTAAGTAATTTACCTCTCATATATCATGCTAATTTGATAAACTTAACTTCCCTAAAATTCGGGAAGATATATTTTACAAGATATACCCCTCTATGCAATAATAATTTCTTATTTATGAGGCTTTGAAAAAGGAAGGAAATCTTAAAAATAACAGGTGCCCGCTTAAAGCTAATAATCAGCTTCTCTGAGCAACCCAGCTTTCGACATCCTTTCTGTCAAAAACCAGCCTGTCCCCCTCTCTTTCTGCAGGTATCTTTCCGCTTTCAACCCATTCCTTTATTTTTTCTCCTTCTATGGACAAATAGTCCGAAAGCTCTTCCAGAGATATCTTCCCTACAGCCATAGTACATTTACCGTTAAAAGAAGCACCTTCCTCAACGGATATCCTGGGAGTCTGTACATCTGCCGTTACCGACGCCGTAGAAGTTAATTTAAAAAGGCCGGAGGCTCTGATTTTACCCTTTACGCTGCCGGCTATCATTATGTTCTCACCTTCTATGTTAGCCGTAACCTGAGCGTCCTCCCCTATGACAAGGTTACCCTTGGTATTTAAAGTTCCTTCAAACTTACCGTTAATCTTTAAGTTGACAGGATCGGAGAATACCAGACTGCCCTGCATGGTAGCGTTAACATCCAAGAATTTATCTTCCTCTTTTCTCTTAGCCATTGTTCACCCCCTGGGTTAATTTATTTTAGTATTATTATATACCTTCTTCTATTTTTTTGAGAAAGGAAAGAGAAAAATAGGCAATAAAAGTGCCTACCAGAGCTGCGCTAAAATAACCGCATCCTGTAGCCAGACCTATGGCTGAGCTTACCCACACACTGGCGGCAGTGGTTAAGCCTTTCACTCCTTCTTTACTTCTTATTATAGTTCCGGCTCCCAAAAAACCTATACCTGTTATCACCCCGGCCGCTATACGCGAAGGGTCTACCGCAATTGACTTCTCATACATTTCATAAATATAAATCGAAACGAGCATTATGAGACACGAGCCGGTAGCCACCAGA
Organism: Candidatus Omnitrophota bacterium; assembly: GCA_014728785.1. Lineage (GTDB taxonomy): Bacteria > Omnitrophota > Gorgyraeia > Duberdicusellales > 4484-171 > WJKZ01. Next base: position 1,661 of record WJKZ01000035.1, on the reverse strand, counting down.
ATATGCGTCCTGAAACCTGCTCTTCTTTTCTTCTTTTCTCTTTCCCAGCCTATAACGCACCCCAGGATGAAAGCTAAAAAAATTCTCAAAACAGTATCAAAAAAATCCAACATCACTCAGTACCAGCCTTTAAATCAAGATTGTCATGCAACCCTTTTTTATTATACAAATAAAAACCCAATCCTGCAACCATAGCCGCATTATCCCCGGTATACTCCAGGGGAGAAAGCAGAAAATCAGCTTTTTCTCTTTTCTCTCCGAATCTCTTTCTCAGGTATTTATTGGCTACAACCCCGCCACCGCAAGCCACTCTTTTAATACCTGTCCTATCCACCGCCTCAAGCACTGTCTGAATCACTTTCTCCAAGGCTGTGTATTGAAAAGAAGAGAGCAACCGTTTTTTAATCCCTGCTGTTAGTTCGCTTCTTTCTTCCATTTCCTTTTTTTTATATATAAGGGCTGTTTTTATCCCGCTAAAGCTCAGGTCATACCCTATTTTACCGCATTTGAATTTAAACTCTCTCTTATAGCGTTCATTAAATAATCTGTCGATTACAGGTCCTCCCGGATACCCCAATCCGTAATATTTAGCTACCTTATCGAAAACCTCACCGCAGGCATCATCCCTGGTCCTGCCTAATATTTTAATCTTATTGAAGTCCTCTATTCTGTATATCTCGGTGTGGCCGCCGGAAATCACAAGCCCCAATAGAGGAAAATCTAATTTTTCTTTTCCGTTCAGAAAAGGTGCGAAAGCGTGCGCATGTAAATGGTTTATCCCTATTAGGGGTCTTCCGAGAGCAAAAGATAAAGATTTAGCGAAATTCACTCCTATAAGCAGAGAGCCTATCAGACCCGGACGGACAGTAACTGCTATTAAATCTATCCTGCCCAGGCTTAAAGAGGCTCTTTCGCAGGCCTCTCCCAATACTTTATCTATATTCCTGAGATGAGAACGAGTAGCTATCTCCGGAACCACCCCCCCGTATTTTCTGTGTTCTTTAAGAGAGGATACCGTTACATTGGAAAGGACAGAATAACCGTCTAATACAGCACAGGAAGTTTCATCGCATGAAGTTTCTATGCCTAAAGTAACCATCTTTTTAAAACCTATTCCGGTCAGGAATTGCCGGAGGATGAAGCGGAAAGAATCAGAAGGCCTTTTATCAAATCCAAAGCCCTGATTATCTGATAATCTTTTTTGTAGTCAAAATCCTTCGGTTTCTTTATCTCTTCAAATAAATCACTTTCCTCGGCCTCCTCGCCTGTTTCTTTGGCGGCAAAAACATCGGGTTCTACTCCTTTTTCATGGATACTTTCTCCTTCGGGAGTATAATACTTCGAAGTGGTAAGCCTTAAAGCTGAACCGTCAGACAGAGGTATAACTGTCTGCACAGATCCTTTTCCGAAGGTAGTTTCTCCCAGAAGTATGGCCCGGCGGTTTTCTCTCAGGGCCGAAGCTAATATTTCGCTTCCCGAAGCGCTTCCCTTATTTATCAAAACCACAATCGGCATATCCAGGTATTTACGCTCAAAAGGAACAGACCTATAAATTTCTTCCTGCTCACTACGGGATTTTGTCGATACTATCACTTTTCCGTCTTCCAAAAATTTACTGGAGACATCTATGGCCGAAATCAGAAGGCCTCCCGGATTATTTC
>WJKZ01000034.1 GCA_014728785.1 Candidatus Omnitrophota bacterium | reverse complement strand
TACTACAAGAAAGCTATAAAGATAAACCCCGGTTTTCTCGATGCACATCTCAGGTTAGGCATAATTTACGAAAGGATGGGCCGTTACGAAAGCGCCGTTGAGAGTCTTAAGAAGGCAGAAGAGATAAATCCCGAATCCCTCGACACCTATGTGCGTCTGGGCGATATTTACAGGTCCAAAGGTGATTACCCTGAAGCTATAAAATACTACCGGAAAGTAGTAGAGATGAATCCGGATTTCATCGAAGGCTATATTAATCTTGGTCACCTCTATTCCCGGAAGGGGGATTACTCCCAGGCTATAGATTATTACAGGAAAGTTTTAGAGATAAATCCCGACTACATAGAGGTATATCTGGATTTAGCCTCCGTCTATTTAAATAAAGGTGATTATTCTCAGGGAGCAGAATATTATCAAAAAGTACTGGAAATAAATCCGCAGTATATAGATGCTTATATAAATCTGGCCCGTATTTATAATCTTAAGGGAGATTTAGAAAAATGTATCGATTGCCATCTGAAGATTCTGGAATTAAATCCCGGATATTTTGATTCTTATTTAAGTTTAGGTCATATATATAATGGGAGATTTGAAAAAGAGAAGGCATTAAGGTATTTCAAAAAATATTTAGAATATAATCCCCGGGATTTCGAAGTAAATAGAATTGTTATGGACATTTATCTGGGAGAAAATAATCTGGAAGGAGCTAAAAAATATATAGATAAATTGCGTAAAGAAAATTATACCGACATAGCTGATAGATTAGAGGAGTTTCTGGATCAGTATAATTCGGACAATCAATAAATATGAAATCGCACCGTTTCCCGGTTATACCCGCACTAATTTTATTCATTTTTGTTTTAATTCTTTTTCTCCCCTCTTTTTTAGGTAATAGGGGTATATTCCATGATGATCAGGCTATGGAAGAATTTCCCCGTTACTATTTTGTTGCAAGAAATCTGCAGAAAGGAAATATACCTTTTTGGGACCCTCATACCTGGTGCGGAGCCATACCTTTTTATGCCCGTTATTATGCCAATACTTATTATTTACCTCTATGGCCCTTTTTTTTGTCGGCTGACCTAACCGATTTAGATCAGGCTTATATTTTTCTTATAATGATACCCCTTTTTTTACATTACTGGCTGGCTTCTCTGGGAATGTTTTTTTTCCTTAAACGGGTAATAAAAATATCTGCGTTTTCTTCACTGGTAGGAGCCCTATTTTATATTTTCAGTCCTGCTTTTTCCTATGCTTATGTTTGGCAGCAGGTAGTTGTTCTCCAGAGCTGGCTTCCATGGCTTCTTGTTTTGTATTATTCTCTTAAACAAAGAATTAGACTATGGAAATTTATAGTTGCGGGAGTTATCTTTAATTTTATAATTACCGCCGCCTGTCCCAGCCTTCTGCCCTTTGTCTTTTTTATCTGGTTGGCACTGATTATCCCGGATACAATAAACCGCTGTAAACAAGGCAAGACCACCGTTTACAGACCCTTATTAGTTGCCCTTGTTATTGTCCTTATCGGTTGCTGTCTTAGCGCGGTATATCTTTTGTCGTCTTTCGAGGGTGTTAAACACACAGAGGAACATTTAATCCTGAGCCCACAGGCTTCGTTGGCTGAAGAAAAAGGTAGCTTGCATCCGGTTTTTTTGTCTACCCTTTTTATACCTGATCTTTTCGGGAATATAACAGGCGGAAATTTCGATAAGCTGAACCCGGTTCATGACCTAGCTTTTTGGGATGCTAATTTAAGCGGAGGGGTTTTTGTATCTTTTTTTGTGTTTTTATCTTTTTTGATATTTTCTCAGAAAAAACAACGCAGGGAATCCTCTCTTGAGAAAAATCTATACTTTTTGTTTTTCATCCTTTTGTATTTATTTTCTATTCTGTGTGTTCTCGGCCGTCATACCCCTTTTTATCTGAACCTGATAGGCAGATTGCCGTTAATCGGCCAGTTACCGCGCCCGGTAAGATACAGGCTTATACAATGTTTTTCAGCAGCAGTTTTAGGGGGATATGCGGTGGATTATTTAAAACATAAGTCTAAACTTTATCCGGCCGGCCTTAAGAAGAAAGCACTTATTTACATTTCTTTTTCTTTTATAATTATTTTGTTGTGTGTGTTCTACCCATTCAGCCAGAAAGAAAAAAAAGTCTATGTCTGGTCGGAGCAGCCGCTGGATTCTGTTTCTGAATCTTTTTCAGGAACCTCAGCCATAGGCAGATATTCTTCAGAGTGGCCGGTTACAAAGTTGCGTGTGATGTTTTCCGGAGAAAGTAAAGGAGAGATAAGGCTTGCGGACGATAGTCCCGTTTCGCCTTATGAAGGTAAATTAATAAAGAGATACAATGTAAAAAATCCTGGCTGGCATGAATTTGATTTAAATATACCTCCGCATAAATTCTTCTGGTTTGTTTCCTCCCGGAACCTGCCTATCGGCTACAAGAGAGCCGGAACACCGGTCAGAACTTTTTCTTATAAGGAGGATAGAGGTATCTGGGGAGAAAACCCCTACATTAATTCGTTGTGGTTTATACAGCAAAAAGAAGAAAACATAGTCCCTCTATACAGGCGGATTTTCGACAGAGGCCCTTTATCTGCACATGTTAAAGCCTCTTTAGTTTATTGGTTGGCTGGTATCCTTTTGATTCTGGGAGGGAGTTTTATATTTTCAGCAAACCGGGCGGTTTATGCTTTTGCTTTGTTTGCTGCAGCGGAATTGATGTTATTTTCTTCTTTTGCTTTTTACGGAAATTCTTTTAATTCATATGAAGGCCCTAATTTTATTCCCCATAGAAAACGTTATTCCCTGCCTTCTCAAAATCCTATACTGAGAAAAATAGTCTATGATATACCTGAGCTGCAAAAAAAAGGAAGCTACAGATTTGCCAGCGATTATCCTTTTTACGATAATTTTTCAAGAATTAACGGCGGGTATTCTTTAATGGGATATGAGATGCATCCCCTGGAGCGCCGGTTTAAAAAGGCAATTGAGGAGGCTTACGGTATGGATATAGGG
>WJKZ01000033.1 GCA_014728785.1 Candidatus Omnitrophota bacterium | reverse complement strand
GGCTTCGGCCACCAAGCACTGGCAGAGGGAGATAGAGAATTATACTATCGGGGGCCAGGAAGCCTATATAATGGGCAGCTTGAGCGATTTAGAAAATCCTGCCAGGATAAGAAAGATATCGGAGGCGAAATTTATTATTGTAAGTTACGGAGCCTTAAGGGTTAAATGGCCTCACTTGCGCCAGGAGCTCAAAGGCCTAAATTTCGATTTCATTGTAGTAGATGAAGCCCACCGTATACGTAACGAGAGGCTTCAGACTGAAGCGGTGAGAGAATTTTCCGCAGAATACCAGGTTTTAGTAACCGGAACTCCTTTGGTAGGCCGTAAGATAGTCAAAATATTTAATCTTCTAAATTGGCTTTATCCGGAAAGATTTTTCAGCAGAATACGTTTTGCTTCTCAATATGGAAAAGATAGTGAGGGATTAAGGCAGCTAGGTATCAGATTGGATAGTTTTACTTTAAGAAGAATGAAATCCGACGTATATATAGATTTCCCCGAGAAACGGCATGTTACCCATTATGTAGAGTTAAGGGGAAGGCAAAAAGAAATATATGAACGCTATCAAGCAAGGCTTAGAACAATAGTAGATAAATATCAGAGAGGAGAGAAGATCGATCCTCAGAAGATGATTGTTTTATTCACCGCTTTGCATCAGGTAGCGTTGCATCCCGGTTTACATGAATACGATATTGTGCTGGAGAGTGAGGCTCATTCTTTTTCTTTCTATCGGAGCAAAGGGGAATTTGAGCTAAAAGGACGCGGATACGTTTTAGAATCCGGCAACGGAGACAGAAGGAATGTGGTAGTTATCGGGCCGGATGGCCAGGAATACAGAAGTCATTTGCGCCAAGCGTATACAGGTGACAGGACTAGGGTAGTAAATATAGAAGATGAGATTTTCACCGTGAGGGTAGTACCCCAGGAGTCTCGTTCGGCAAAATTAATGCAGTTAGACCGTGTTATTGAAGAGGCAGTTGAAGAGGGCAGAAGTGTTGTAATATTCAGTACTTACAGAGACGTGGTATTCTGGCTGCGTGAACGTTATAGACAGTATGGCGTATATTATTTAGTGGGCGGCATGAGTGCCAATGAACGCCAGAGAGAAATAGATGGATTTCAGCTTAACGGCGATGTGCAGGTATGGGACATGGATGATGAAAGGGCTCTTGGCAAGAAAGGAGAAATATTTCTGACTACTTATGGCGCGGGAAGCGAAGCTATTACTTTACACAGGGCTTGCGAAGCTGTGTTACTTGACTTACCCTGGCATGCCCAGGGCCGTAATCAGGCTATAGACAGGCTTCATCGTTTAGGCCAGACAGAAGATGTGACTGCCCATATTTTTGTTGCCCGGGGGACGATTGAGGAGTATATGGAAGAAGCAGTTCTTTATTCTGATTTAGTTTCCCAGCTTGTTTTTGAAGATGATCCCACCGTATCTTCGGCTGATGAGCATATGATAGAAGCGGTTCTGAGGCAGATGCAATATCCCGAAGATACCTTTGACGCTATTCAGCGCTACCGGCAAGGCGCTCTGGCTAATGGGAATTCAGCCCATAAACCCGTAACTACCGCTTTAAAAAGTTATGACGAAGCCGGCCGGGTTATGTATATACAGGCTGACAGTAGAGAACGTTTGCTGGAAGCAAGGCTAGTCGCGACGGATGGCAAGCAACATGAATTCAGCAACTTCATGAGTATTATGGATTTTTACGAAAGGTTATCAGTAGATTCTCAAAGTCTTGTTAGTGAGTTTATAAGAAGGAGGGTGCATGAAGATTTAATTAAAGCGGTACCGGTTAAAGAGACTGTGCTTTGGTTTTTGATATGTGAACTGGTTCCGGCTTTCGTGGATATTGATTTTCATTGGCAAATCGAGAGAGATATGGAAATAGGCATGGTGATTTTGGATATGTTGTTTACAGATGAAGGTATAACTCAGGAGGATATTTTAAAGCATATAGACGACCCTATAGCTGTGCAGAAATCCCTGCATTTTCTTGATGTAAACAATATATTTAAAGTACTTTCTTTGCTGGGTGTGTTAAATTCTCAATTTTATTACCAGGCCGAGTTGCTACGTTATACACCCCCCTTAGAGATTTCCATGCTTAACGGCCAAGTTTCGTATTATGAAGCCGGAATTGTTGAGCAGATTGCTCCCGGGAGCCTTATTTCTCCTTTTGATATAGGTACAATTGGAAGAAAGAAATTGCCCCAGGCAAGAGAGCTTGAATGGCCCTCGGAGCAGAGACGGCTGGCCAGAGAAGCTAAAAGGGGTAATTTAGCTGCCAGAGACGCTTTGATTTATTCTTGTTTTCCAAGAGTGGTTATAATTTCCAGAGGCGTTTTTAGAAAACTCCATACTAAATTCGGCAGTGGCGCAGAAATATTAGAGCTAGAAGATTTATATCAGGCAGGGTTGACAATCCTCACTCGTTCAATTTCAGATTGTTATGAGGAGCTTGAAGAGAGAAATTTAGAAGAAGTCATAGGCGGAGTTCTTGCTCTGGAAATAAGTAATTACGGCTACAGGCTTATTTCTCAGTCGCTCAGAGAAAGTGTGAGGCTTGATGCTCCTGCCTATGATGATGACAAAAAGGGTGAAACTTTATTAGACCGTCCCGCCGACGAGAGGCTGAAGAGTTATGGGGATTACGACTCGGTAGAAGTAGATAGCGGCAACGGTCAGCCTCAAAGAGAAGACGTGGCTGTTGAGTCCCCGGATAGCCGGACAGATTTAACAGTTTTGGCTGAAAGGGAGTTAGGGCAGGCCGGTTTTACTCCGGAAGAGATAGAGATTTTCTTTAAGTACGTTGCCGGTGTGCCCGTTCAGGATATTAGCAGAGAATTCAAGCGTTCCTTACGTTATATTAAAGAAGATGTAATAGGCGCAGCGATAGGGATTTTAAGGGACTTAGAGGATTTCCAGAGATTATTAGCTGCTCATTTAGCGGGACAAAAAGAAACTGATACCCAGCAACCTTCATCTGTCTCAGATAGTGAAGTTTTTGAAGAGGAAGCTCCGCGCCGTAGCCCACCTGAGCCAGCAATCGCAGGCATACAAAGATTCATGACCGAAGAAGTAGGTTTATCTGAGCCGACCGTAATTAGAGATTTATTAGATTGTTTCGGAGAAGAAGAATTACGAATTTTACTAAGCGGTATGGTATCAAAAGATGTGGTGCCTTTCAGCGTGGATGCTTCAAGGCCGATAGAAGAGAGCAGGGATGCACATGTCTTAGCCAATTTAACTATGGCTGAATCCCTTGACTTAGGCAATAAGGGGCAGGAAGCTTTATTTAATCAGCTTTTGGGCCGCGCTATGCATTTATCCGAAGTTTATGATTTGGAAGGCGATTTATCTTTGAGAGGTGAGGTTTTTTCTCTTTCCGGCAACTCTCTTATGGCCGTAAGCGCCACAACCGGCAAGAACGAATTAATAATAGTTCTAAACAGCCGTACCGGCAAAGTGGATATTTTAGAATTAGGTTGTGATAAGGAAGACCTGCGTTCCCGCAGGCTCGATATTATGAGAAGGTTAGCTTTTATCGAGGAAGCCGAGTTTGAAGCTTTTCCCGAAGGAAGCTATAGATTGGAAATATTTCCAAACATCCCATCAAGGTTATTACACATAAACGGGGTTCCGGTGGTATTACGCGGACCTATCGGAGGACGCAGAAATATATCTTTGTTTGACGAAGCTTTTGAATTTATCGGAGTCAGAAGAAGACGGAAGCTAACGAGCCTTATAGTTTTAAATAAATATAACGGTGAGTACTGGATTATCGAAAGAGGCCAAAATCCGGGAGAAATTATTATACCTACCAGAGGCACTATTTCAAAGAACGAGTTGGGAGAAGGAGAGGTTAAGCTCAGTGATTATTTATATACCGCTCCTTATCTTTTTGCTCACTGGAGCGAATTAATGTTTACCGGCACACAAGGCTATAGGAACGAAGTAAGTATTCTCGACCAGAATTTTGTGATTGGTAACAGGTATGCGGACAGAATGAGAGTTTTTCTTACCTGGTCCGCCGATGAAATAGTTTTGTATTTGCCGGGTAAACCGGTATATCATCTTGTAAAATGTGCCGACGGGTTTTATGTGGGTCCTGAAGGCAAAGCTATAAGTATTTATGAAACTGCCAGTTTGTGGAGGCATGCCAAGGATAAGGAAAATTACCCTGTTCTACACGATCTGTTTGCCGAGACAGAAGAAAACCCCAAAAAGATGAATAATTTTTATATTGCTGTAGGAAGTAACCGTAATCTTCTGATAGCAGGCAAGGATATCAAAGCCGTTAATAGAGTATGGATAGGGAATGAGATTTTCGGAGTGACTATTGAAGTTGAAGGAAGGCAGATTTTTGTAAGAGGAAAAGATCAGGGGTGGCAGATAGGAGATAAGTTTTATTATGACCCCCGGCCTAAGGATTCTGACTTCCGGGAAAGGAGAGATATAAAATTAAGAGATTTGATATATTGTGACCGGACGGTTTACTGGCTTTTCTATAATGGTGACCATGAAAAATTTATTTCGGAGCATAAAGAGTGGGTTGGTCCTCAGCTTATACATAAAAAATTGAGGAGAGTTCTTGCCCATGCTGGTTTAGAAACGCACCGTGATTTAGAATCAGCATATGGCCAGCTTGGTACGGCATTGCAGGAGCGTGATGAGCTTCAGTCTTACCGCAGAGCTGTTTGCGTTTTAAGAAATATTAATCCTGAATGGGAGCTTTGTCATATAGATTCTTTCGGTACAATATCGCATGATTACATGAGGGTTGACGTAAGTAAATACTTAGTAGGCGTTATTTACCCTTATCAGGATAGAGAAGGTAATCTTATATTGGTAAATTTTGAAAGAGGCCTGGTTTACAAAATATATGAGAATTCCGGGCGCCATAGAAGGCTGGAGGAATCATCACGTTATCACATTGCTTTTGAAGAAGGCAAGAGAGTAATTCTTTCACATTATGCTCTGGAACGCGGCACAAAAGGAGACTTGAGATATCCGGAGTTATATGATTTTCTTGTGCGCAGGGTTGATTGGTCAGATAGGAAGGTTCCCGCAGGGGTGCAGCTATCAAGCGATGTCCGTCTGACTTTCAATAAAGCCGAGCGCGGTATGCTTACTGTTTTAGAAAGATGGTATTTAGGACATACCTTGTGCGCTGTCTTATTACAAAATGATTTTAATGGGGAAGTCTTAAAATTTGAAGACAACAGCAGAGGGATTCTGATAAATGAGACACATCTTATCCCCTATCCTGATAGAGGAGGAGTTAAGTTAAGAAATTATAGAGATTCTATCCCTGCGGTTGACCATTTATTATGCCAGAAAAGCAGCTTACAAGAAACGCGGTTAACTTCTCATAGCGGAGGGCATAAATTCAAAACCTCAATTAGTTCCGCGGGGTTAGAAGGAGGTATGTATTCTCCTCTTACCCAGAGTCGAATAGAACGCATCTATGATGCCGCACTTTCTGTATTGGAAAATACCGGAATAGAAGTCAAGCCTTCCCGTTGCAGAGATGTATGGCGTGATGCCGGAGCCCGGATAGATGAAGATAATGATAGGGTTTTTATTCCGCGGAGCATAATTGAAGATGCTATTTCTCATGCTGTTCCAGAAGTATTACTTTGCGGGCAAGAGTCTGAATACGATATGGTTCTGGGCGAAAAGCGCGTTTACTTAGGCACGGGAGGAGAAGCAGTTAAAGTGGTTAATCCGGACGGCGCCGCAAGAGAAAGTGTTTTAAGAGATATATTTGATATAGGCAGGCTTATAGATTGTTTGGAGCATATCCATTTTTACCAGACCCCCGTTGAGGCTCACGATGTACCTCAAAAGTTAAAGGCGGTAAATAAATTTTACGCTGCCCTTTTGGCCACGCAGAAGCACGTAATGAGCGGTTGTTCTACTCCTCAGGAAGTAAGAGAAGTCGTAAAACTTGCCGAAATGATAGCGGGTGGAAGGGATGAATTATTGAAGCGGCCCTTTATCTCTTTCGCTGTCTGCTGGGTGATAAGTCCCTTAAGATATGCTCCTGAAACTGTTGAAGTATTAGATGAGATTGTGCGTTGCGGCCTGCCGGTTGCCATATCTTCTGCTCCTCAGGCGGGAGCTACTTCTCCGGCTTCTTTGGCCGGAACACTTGTTCAGCTTACCGCCGAGCAGCTTTCAGGGTTAGCATATGTGAATTTGCTAAAACCCGGGCACCCGGTAATTTTAGGATATGTGCCCTCAGTTGCTGACCTTAGGACAGGTAATTTTTCAGGAGGAGCTGCTGAATTTGCTTTTATGAACGCAGCCGCTGCCCAGATAGCCCGTTATATTGGTGCACCGATTTATAATTCCGCCGGTATAACCGACAGCAAAATTCCCGATGCCCAGGCAGGTTATGCAAAAGGGAGAAGCACTCTGGCAGCCGCTCTAGCCGGAGCAAATTTTATCCATCATTCCGCGGGTTTACTTGAGTCTTTGCTGGCGGTAAGTTATGCTCAGTTTGTTATGGACGATGACAATAACGCCGCTGTCCTGCGCATTTTGCGGGGCATGGATGTCAACGGGGAAAGTCTTGCCCTGGATGTTATAGATGAGGTATGTAAAGGAGATGGACATTTCTTAGGCCATCCCCACACCTTCAGCCTTATGCGCAGTGAATATTATTATCCCCACACTGACGACAGAAGTGACCGTGATAGCTGGCAGGCTAAGGGGGCAGAGGATATGCATAAGAGAGCTCAAGAAGCGGCTAATCAGATACTGCAGAGCTACTGGCCGCAGCATATCTCAAAGCAAACCGATAATTTGGTAAGAGAGAGATTTGATATATTGCTCTCTTCTGAAATCACCCGCTCTCCCTATAGGCCTTTTGAATCCTCTGATGCTTCCCCTTCGTCAGATACAGGTATTACCGCTTCCTCCGGCGGGCATTTAAAAAGACCTCAAGGCGTATCGGCTTCTTTGCGGCCCAAAACGTTGAAGGTAGCGGCTGGAAGTTATATCTATGACCACAGTACGGTTGAATTTATAAGCAATGTAGATACCGATGCAGCAAGATACTTGTACCCTTTTGATTTCCGCTGGTCCAGCCGTCTCAATGCCGGCGTTTATATTGCTATGATAAGAGAATTGGGATATCAGGTTAATCTTGCATCATGGCGGGCCAATAACCTCCCTCAAACCTCTATAGGAGCAACTTTATTCAGTTTGTTGCCCAACGGAACTCTCATTATATGGTATATAGGTATTAATTCTTACTTGAAATTTAAAGACAGGATTGCCAGTGAAATATCCGACCTTATTGCGGCTATTGTCTTTCATGCCGATAATCCCCAGTATCCGGTAAAGGCAGCTGCCGTCGAGTATATTTTTATTACTAATAATGTTGCTCCGGGTGTATTTATGCGGGGTAACTATAAATTCTTGAGCTATCAAGGTACTAAAACTTCACAATATTACCCCGAGCAGGTCCGTCGTCTCTTTTATTACGGAGAAAAGGCAAATCTAGGCCGCACAAGTTTACCCAGGCCAGGATCGATTTATTGTGTATGGCATTCAGAAATTTATGATGTTAGCCGTACGGAAGAGAGAAAGAATTTCCCCTCTTCTCAGTTATTTACCGAGGAAAGTATACCTATGCCGCGGCGCTTTACTCCTGCCTCAACAGTCGTCTCCAAATCCGGAGGCCATTTTTCAGGTACTGAACATGAAGTTGTCAGGACAAGAAAGACTTCCTTAAAACCTCAATTACTGTCACCGCTGGGTGAGGTATATGATTCTTATGTAGAGGAGGTCTTTCGGGAGTTTCAGGGAGAGTATCCGGATTCAGGTTTAGATAATTATCCGTATCGAGATGCAGTCACTTTTTACAGATATCTCCCCTCATTAGGAAGACATTCTCAGGGGAGATTTCATTTTGATTACATGTTACTTCCCCAAAAGGAAGATTCAGAAGTTATGCTGCTCGGGAAAAAGATTGCTATGAAAATGATTATTGCCCATGAAAATTTTCATCGCAGGATGTATCTTATTCGCGGTCCTCCGCAAAATGAATGGCAAAAATTAAAAGAAGAAATTCTTGCAACTGGTGCCGGCATAGAATATTATTTTGGATTAAGTCCTGAGGAGAAAAAAGCTTTTATCCTGTTTATAAGCAATACCTTCCGGATAAATCATGTTTCATACCTTACCCTTCTTTCCTGTCTTGCTACTATAGACGACGCAGAACAAAGAGTAAGACGTATTGCCCGCTATATTAGATATATTGACAGAAGGGAATGTGAATTTGCAGGAGTTGATTTACGCACGCGGCAGGGTCTTTCTTTGATTTCTGAAGCGGCTGATGATATTGCATCGCGAAAGTTCACCATTTCTTCTTCCAATACTTCTCTTGAGACTTATACTCCCGACGATGTTTCAGGAACCGGCGATAAGGCCAGGGAAGTCACCGCTAACTCCGGGGGAACGGCTATAGATATTTCAGTTGTTCTGCCAATTTATAATGAAGAGGGAAATATACAGAGACTCCTGGAAGAGGTGATGGCCAGCCTGGATAGAGCAGAGAGTCCGGACGAGGGGAGCCTCAATTATGAAATTGTTTGCATAAATGACGGCAGCAGCGACAATTCACTTGAGATTTTGGAAAATATGCAGGCTAAATACTCCGGAAGAATACATGTGATTGTTTTTGACGCCAATTACGGCCAGGCCGCCGCCCTGAAAGCCGGCTTTGAATTTGCAAGAGGCCGGTATGTAATTCCCATGGATGCTGACTGCCAGGATGACCCTGAAGATATATTGCCGATGGTCAGGCAATTAGAAGAAGAAGAATTAGATATACTGAGCGGCTGGAGACACGACAGAAGAAACTCATACCCCTTATTATTAAGGATTTTAATAGCAGTATATAAAAATATTGAGAGTGTGTTGCTTGGGGTTAGATTACATGACCCCAAGAGTACCTTTAAGGTGTATCGCAGTAAGTTTGTAAAAGGTTTAGACCTTACCTATGCGGGAGCTCACCGTTTTATTATTGCAATCATACTATCCACTTTCGGGGATGAAGATGTAAAGATAGGGGAGATGATTATAAATAATCGCCAGCGGAACGCCGGGGTCACAAAATACAGTTATGGAAAGAAATTGAGGAATGTGCTGAGAGATGTAAGAGCGACAAGCGGCTTTAGAAAAGCCCCGAGAGGCGATGTTGTTACAGAGGGAGAGTTCGGACTTGAGAGGATAGTTACTACAAGTTCTGTTACCCGGGCTCAGCTTCAGAGCACGGTAACAGTAAAAGAGAGACGGGGTGAGAAAAAATATTTTTCCATACCTGAGCCGGTAAGTCAAGCAGAAGAATTTGCTACGGTATTAGATGAGCTTTATGTTTATAGCGATTTAATACCTGCCGGGTTATTACATAAGGCTATGACTCCGCAAGAACTCAGTTCTTTTCAGACCAACAGGGAAAGGTTTCAGTTAACCCATCCGGGAATCGCTCTTGGGATAGGCGACAGGCACGTAAGCCCCGGGGTAATAGTTATTTTAGACCGGATGGATGAAATGGAGGATTTTGCTTTTGCATATTTTACTGCTAAAGCACTCAGCAGTTTAGATATAGAAAGTCAGGTTTCTGCGCTTTCCCGTGTACCTGCAGTTTATGAAATTGTTAAAACACTTTCTGAATTTATAAATAACGAAAAGGCAAGCTTCTATATGTTAGTTACTTTAAATATATTATTCAGAGAAGAAAATCCTGCGCGTTTCAGCCGTATTTATGGAAGAATTACTAACCGCAGCCGGGATTCCGAGGAATATTACTCGCATCATCTTCAGCGGCTTAAGAGGCTGGCTCCGCAGTTTGCCATAAGAGAGGTCAATGAGCCGACTAATTATACTGTGTTTTGTTACTTACTATACTACAGAAATTTAAAATGGCTTGCTTACGAATATTACAGGCCTTACTTAAGGTCTTTGTCCAGCCGTTTTGGATTTTCGCAGGGGGATTATCTGGGGTGTATGGTAAACATTAATGAACCGCTCTTTGTGGAAAAAAGATTAACCGATATTCTCAAGGGAAAGGCAGAACTTCCTTCTTCTTTGTCGCACACCGAAGCTGTGGAAAGACTGGGAAGCGAAGTTTTAAGGAACACCGGTTTTCTTATTGCAGAATTGCAGGCAGATGGCGGGAGGTTAATAAGTCTTTACAGTGATGAAATAGCCCAGGCCATAGCTTGTTTATTTTATCCCCGCCTGGTTAATGCCGCTATAGCAAAAAATAATGGAGTAACCGATAGCGCCGAAAGAGAGAGGTTAGAGGAAAGTCTGATAAAGGTCGAAGATTTAATCAGAGGAAAACAGGAGAGGCTTGAATCTTTAGGGGATAGAGATGCGCCCGGCCAAAGGCAAAGGCTTGAGAGTTCGCTTGCAGGATTAAAAAGGGGAAGAGAAGGTATTCTGGCGAGCCTGGAAGAATTATCTGCAGACGAAGGAAAGAGTAAAGAGATTGCCCGGGAAGACGAAAAGAAAATAAGACGCATATTAAGCGGCCTGAATTATGACAGAAGCAGTTTTAGGAGTTTGCCGGCTGATAACGGCGAAACCCTTGATGTCTGTTTGCTGAGCCGTAGTATGGACTGGCTGGAGATAGGCAGGTATTTCGGCGACTGTATTTCTCCTCAAGTATACCCTAGTCAAACGAATAATGTTTTCTGGACAGTGCCGACCTGGCTTCTTAATTTAGGCAACCAGATAGCAGTTGTAAAACGTAACGGCGTACCGGTATGTAAAGTTCATTATGGTTTATATGTCCACAGAGGCGGGTTAGTGCCTTTAATAGAAGATATAGATTTTCCTTCGGCCAATGCCAGGCTCGACCCTCAAACGAGAAAACACGTCACATCATTTGAATCGCGAAGAAAATATTTCGCAGCTGCTAATCCTGTTCTTCAAAAAGCAGGCCAAAGATTGGGAGAAGGGCAGGTGTTGCGTTACTCTTATCTTAAGTATAAATTCCGGAAAAACCCGCGTATTATCATTGAGCGCTGTCTCCCTTCCTGGATATCCGATATTGTATTAAGTATGGGAGAGAAATTGTTCTTTTTACTGGATAGATTGCGTACAGGAGAAAGAATAATAAGTTTATTCATAACTGATCCGGCAAGAGAAGCAGTAAGGGAAAGTACAGGAATTACCACCGAGCCGAGACTCTTGTTTCATTACGGTTCTTCTTTGTTTACAAACAGGAGCTCTATTTTATCTGCGTTGGGAGAGGATGGCCTGGATTGGAGAAATTCCGATTTATATACTTTAATGGGTAGTTTTTACTCCTGGGTTTCAAGCGTTACCTATGGTGTTTTGTCAGGCAAAGACAGTTCTTTTAATGAAAAACTGGAGGCTGCTTTGTTGTCGGCTAACCAATCGGATTGCCGTACTTTGTTGGAAGCAGAAGGTTTGGAATCTTTTAGAAGAAGAGTCGTAGATGAAGCCGGAGTCAGTCCTGAGAAAGCTCAGAGAGTGGTCAGTTTATTCACCGAATCATTATCTATGCCTACTTCTCTTAGCACTTTTGAAATTAAAACAGCAGCCAGTCCGGTTGAGTCCGATATAAAAACAGGGCTGGCTATACTTAAAGGAGTAATCCTGTCGCGTCCTTTAGAGCTGGTT
>WJKZ01000032.1 GCA_014728785.1 Candidatus Omnitrophota bacterium | reverse complement strand
TGGAGATATTCAGTTACCCCCACTGTTGAAGCATGAGCTCTGTGGCAGGTACCGAAAGCGTCATTAACGAAAATATCTCCCAGAGAAGCTAATTCCTTGGCAAATCCGGGGTCATTTTTAGTTTCTTCTTTATGGAATCTCAAATTTTCCAGCAATATAATCTCTCCACCCTTGAGGGAAGAAACCTCGGCTTTAACCGCCTCACCTATACAATCGGATAGTACCTTCACCTCTTTGCCCAGCAAATCACCCAAGCGCGCACCAACCGGCTTCAGGCTTAGTTCAGGTTTAACTTCTCCTTTTGGCCGGCCCAGATGGCTCATCAGAATCAATTTTGCTCCTTTGCCAATAATGTATTTTACGGTAGGTAAAGCGGCCTTTATCCTGTTATCGTCACTGACACCTCCGTCTTTGTCCAGAGGAACATTGAAATCTGCCCGCATTAACACAGATTTGCCTTTTAAATCAATATCTTTTACCGATTTCTTATCCATAATGCCTCTCCTTAATTCAAACGGTAATAAACAAGCCTGGCCAGATACTACTAGTTATTCATCATATACTTAATCAAATCAACCAGACGACAAGAATAACCCCATTCGTTATCGTACCAGGAGAGTATTTTAACCATATCCCCCATACAATAGGTCTGTTCTAAATCTACAATTGAAGAAAAGGGATTCTTTTTGAAATCTACCGAAACAAGCGGTTCTTTACTCACTGCTAAAATACCTTTTAATTTACCGTCAGCCGAATCTTTCAAGGCACTATTTACTTCCTCAGCCGTGGCTTCCTTTTGCAGGTGTAACACTACATCCACTATAGAAACTGTAGGTGTAGGAACTCTTATTGCCAGGCCGTCGAGCTTGCCCTTCAACTCGGGTATTACAAGGCCCACTGCTTTAGCTGCTCCGGTAGTAGTAGGTATCATTGATACGGCTGCTGCTCTTGCCCTGCGTAAATCCTTATGAGGAAAATCTAAAATTTTCTGGTCATTCGTATAAGAATGAATTGTTGTCATCAACCCTTTTTTAACTCCAAAAATATCCTGTACAACCTTAACTACCGGGGCTATACAATTTGTAGTACATGAAGCGTTGGATACCACAGAATCTTTGGCAGGGTCGTATTTTTCTTCATTAACGCCCAAAACAAAAGTAGATACATCTCCTCCCTTGGCCGGCGCTGAAATTATAACTTTTTTTGCTCCGGCTTTTAAATGGAGACCGGCTTTTTCGGCGTTTCTAAAAATACCTGTCGATTCAACGACTACCTCTACCCCTAAATCAGACCAGGGGAGCTGAGAAGGGTCTTTCTGGGATAAGACCTCTATTCTCTTGCCGTCAACCACCAAAGCGTTATCTTCACTTTTGACTTCATTTTCAAGGATTCCAAAGTTAGAATCATATTTAAGTAAATGAGCGAGTGTTGCGGCATCGGTTAAATCATTAACAGCCAAAACATCTATACCTTCTGTCTTGTTCTCTAAAACCGACCTCAAAACCAGTCTGCCTATTCTGCCAAAACCATTAATCCCTACTTTTATACCCATAATATTACCTCCTCACTTATAGCTGGATTTTTGCCTATAAAACTAAAATCTAAAAAGACGTTTGATTATCTTATTATATTAAGGTATGGGAAACCTTATTATAACAACCGTTTAATAAAATGCAAGGAGTATTTATCGACCCAAAGCGCACTTACCTGATACACTATATTTATAGAATTTATGGATTCAAGATTGCGATATTTGCTGCCGTGATAGAAAAACTTTAACTTTTTTATATTAATCTATATAAGGGCTTTAGACAAATCGCTTTTAAAAGGCCTGAATATCAGTCAGGGGGAATTAACTTAAGAAATCTCTTCTTCCCTACTTTAAGAACCTTACCTTTAGCGTTAATCTCCAGCTCCTGACTCTCCACCGGCTCATAATCTGCTTCTTTTGAGGGCGACACTGAAATTGCCTTCTGGTTCAGGAGCCGCCGGGCCTCATTCTTTGAAGTTACCGTACCGGATTGATACAGCACCTCGACCAAATCTATTTTTCCCGATTTTACTCTGTATTCTTTTATTTTAGAGGGTAATTCTTTCCGGGAAAAAACCCTTCTGAACTCCTGTTTCTGGCTTTCTGCCGCCTCAGCATTATAATAGAAAGACACTATTTCCCTGGCAAGGGATTCCTTGGCTTCTTTAGGATGCATTTTTTGAGCCTTATCTAAAGAGTAATCGGTAAGGAGACGAAAATATTCCCACATAACCTTATCCGGTATACTCATAAGTTTCCCGAACATCTCTTTCGGACTTTCGGTAATGCCTACATAATTATTTAAGGATTTGGACATCTTGTTGTTTCCATCCAGCCCTATAAGTAAAGGCATAGTAATTACTGCCTGGGGTTCCTGGCCAAGCGCCTGCTGCAGGTGCCTGCCCACAATCAGATTGAATTTCTGGTCCGTACCGCCGAATTCAACATCAGCTTCCAGCCTGCAGGAATCATAACCCTGGATTAAGGGATAAATTATCTCCAGGACAGTTAAGGGCTTATTATTTTTTACCCTTTTAGAAAAGTCATCCCTCTCAAGAATACGGGCAAGGGTATAGGAGGAAAGCAGGGAAAGAAAATCGGTCAGTTTCATATTTTTATACCATATGCTATTGTAAATTATTTCTGTCTTTTTCCTGTCCAGTATTTTGAAAGCCTGCTGTGTATAAGTAGAAGCATTATCTTTTATCTCTTCATCACTTAAAACCGGCCTCAATGCGGTCCTTCCGGAAGGATCCCCTATCCTGGCAGTGAAATCTCCTATAATCAGATATACCCTGTGTCCTGAATCCTGAAGTTTTCGCAATTTGCGCAATAATACGGTATGACCTAAATGAATGTCTTTGGCGGTGGGATCAAAACCTATTTTAAGTTTCAGGGGGTTCTTGGAAGAGAAACTTTTTTTTAATTTGGAAATAATTTCTTCTTCACAGAGGAAATCAACTGTATTTTCTTTGAATAATTTTAGGTGCTCGGCAATTCTTTTATCCACTCACCCGGCTCCTTTACCATTAGCCTGCCTGTAAAAAATATTCGGGAAGAAAAAATATTAAATTCTTAAAGCTTTATGGGTTGTATTAAGATTCCTCGCGGGGTTCATCTATGTTAGCTGAAAGACCTATCTTTGCCGAACCAGGGTCGATTCTGATTATTTTGACTTTGAGATTCTCACCGGGCTTAAGCTTTTCCATCAACTCTTTATCTATTTCACCGGAGAAAACCAGCCCTTCCAGCTGTTTTTCTTTGTCTATTTTAACAAATACCCCGAAATCGGTAATCTTAACTATTTCTCCTTCTACTACTTTACCTACGGGGTATTCTTCCATAATCTGAGGCCAGGGATCATTCTCTAACTGTTTCATTCCCAATATTACTTTTCTATTGCTTCTGTCTATACCCAAAACTTTCCATTCATAAGTATGCAATCTCTTTAAAGCCTCCTGCGCCCGGGAAATTCTTCTTGTCCAGGAAATATCTTCATTGTATATAATTCCCTCAAGGCCGTTTTCCAGTTCAATGTATGCACATCCTTCACCGTAACCAAAAACCTTACCTTTAACTACACTGTCTATAGTAACCATATTCTCTACATCTTCCCAGGGGTCTTTTTCCAGATGTTTTATACTCAAGGAAATCTTCCTTTCATTAACATCTATGCCGATAACTTTCACCTCTATGGTATCGCCTATAGCAAACATTTCCTGCAGATTGATAAATCTTTTGGCCCAGGATACTTCACTTATATGCACCAGGCCTTCGATACCCTTCTCTAGCTCCACGAACACCCCATAATTCTGGATATTGGTAATCCTCCCCTTGATTACCGAACCCACAGGAAATTTGCTCTCTATATCTTCCCAGGGGTCAGGGGTCATTTGTTTAAGACCTAAAGAAATCTTTCCTTTCTCTTCGTCAAATCTCAAAACCATTACCTGTACTTCATCCCCTACAGCGACAATTTCGGAAGGGTGGGTAATCTTTTTCCAGCTCATATCAGCAATATGCAGGAGACCGTCCACACCGCCTAAATCTATAAAGGCACCGAAGTTGGTTATGCTTTTAATTCTCCCTTTCATTTTCTTGCCTTCTTCAATTGTTTCCCATATTTTCTTGCGGGAAACTTCTCTCTCTACTTTTATAGCGTCTTTGCGTGAAACTATAAAAGAACCTTTCTGTTTATTCATTTTAATTATCTGGAAATTAAAAGAACCTCCCATAACTTCCGCCGGATCCATGTTTTTGAAAAACGAAAGGCTTTGCGGCAAAAATCCTTCTACACCGAAAACATTAACCATATAACCGCCTTTTACTTTCCGGTTAACGCTTCCTTCGACAATATCACCTTCATCGTATTCACTGGAAAGAGTAAGCCAGCCGCGGGTTTCCCTGGCTTTTCTGAAAGAAAGATTTATCTTGCCCTCTTCGTCTTCGACGTCTTCTATATATACTTCTACCTCTTCTAAGCTGTTAACATCTATGCCTTTAAACTCCTCCCGGAGTATAACTCCTTCGGATTTATAACCGACATCAATTATTACCTCTTTGGGGTTTAAATCGACTATTCTCCCCTTTACTATTTCTCCCTCCTTCAATTCTTTAATTGAATCATAGTAGGCATTTTTAAGCTCCGCAGAAACATCACTCATTACACTCAACTCCTCCTTTAAAAAATTTGTACAATTATCCCCCAAATAATATTCTTTGTCAATAATAAAAGTATTCTCTTAAATGGAATTAATACTATTATAAAGCGGGCGGCAACTGACCCTGAAAAATGTAAAATCGTACTTGATTTTTATAGTTTTTCAATCTTTTCTGCTATTTTTCTGCTTATAGTATCTTTATCTTCTTCGTAATCTATACCATCAAGGCCGGCAAAAATAACCCGGATACTTCCTCTCTTAAAAAATTTCTCACCCCGGGGTAAGATAGTCTCACTGCCGTAAATCCTGGCAATAACTACAGGCAGTTTTGTTTTTCTGCAAAGAAACCCTACGCCGGAATGAATCCTGGAAAAGTCAGGACTTCTGGTACCCTGAGGAAATATAACCAGGGGGGCAACTTTTAAGATTTTTAAAGCCGTGCGCAGAGAGCTTATATC
>WJKZ01000031.1 GCA_014728785.1 Candidatus Omnitrophota bacterium | reverse complement strand
TCCAGGGAGTTGCCTGCCATTCTGCGAAAGCATAATCCAGCCTGATGTCGGGAGTAGAGAATGATGTATCCATTGTCTGGTTAGTTGAACGGGCATCACTTCCTCCTGTGGCAAGACCGGCCGCAACACTCAGCTTGTCATTGACTTTAGTATGAAGCCCCAGCCTGAATCTATATCTTCCTCTGTGTCTGTCTTCGGAGTCAGTCTTGTCTTCCCACTGATACCTTAGTCTTAAATCACCCTTCAGCTTCATATTCTGAATCCAGGAGGGAAGAGAGCTGTAAGTACCTTTGACGATTTCTTTTCTTACTTCCTCGCGGGTCTCTGTAAGAACCTGCTGAGCTTCGCCGGAGGTGAGTATCCCTTTCTCAACAAGTTTCTGGACAAGAATATCAATCTCGCCGGCAAAAGATGTACCTGATATCAATGTAAATCCGACTGCTATTGCAACCGTCAAACAAAACTTAAATAACCTATTCATCCCTAAATACCTCCTTTTCTTTAGAAACACCTTCAATTCTGCCCGGAAACAACTCTTCTTGTAATTTAAACTTCTCTTTTCGCTTTACCACCTCCTTATACGTTAGACACAGGTAATAAGAACAGTTGGAACACAGAATCTGCCTCTGTGTGCCGTAAACTATCTTTAATCTGTCTGTGTCCGTAACTGAACAAAATCCGTAACGTTTCTTGTCAATATAATAGGGGCAATAATTTAAATCTATACTTTTGTCTATTTTTTTAACTTTCATAATCAACCATTAAGAAAGCCTCTCAACCTCTTTATATACCCCTCCACCTTCTTTAATGAACCGATAGTATATTCAGTATCGTAGACTTCTTCTCTTTCCAGACTGCTCAATAAATTCTGGAGAGTAGTAAGCTGGGACCTGAGATTACTGGCTACAAAGTCTTTTTCAAGGCTTGTTATTTTTTGCTTCACTATTCACCTCCTTAATTTCCTTTGGCTTATTCCGGAAGCAACTTCTCATAAATGAAGATACTTTTTTCGTTTGAAGATAAAATTAAGAGAATGTGAAATATAGGTGAAATATTTAACTATTTGACTACAGTAACTTATGTGCCAAAATATATGGGGAAATTAAAATAAAAACGTGTTGATTGAAGAATTAAAAACGGTTGGTAATTTTTATCCAGTTTAAAGCTATGATTTGGGAAGACTGAACTCAAAAACAGAACCCTGCCCCGGCATGCTTTCTACCACTATTCCTCCGCCTTGGGCCTGAACTAAATGTTTCACTATGGATAACCCTAAGCCTGTTCCGACAGCCTCGCGTGAGCGGCCTTTGTCTGTGCAGTAAAAACGTTCGAATATCCTGGGGAGGTCTTTCTCTGAAATTCCTATACCTGTATCGCCTATGGACACAATAATATTTTTACCGTCTTTGCGGGCTGAAATTTTTACACTCCCCCTCTCGTTATTGTAACGGACGGCATTGCTGACCAGGTTAAAAATGATTTGAATTAAAGCTCTTTCATCGGCCATAACAGACGGGATATTTTCCGGTATATATACTTCTATTTCCAAGGATTTCTCTTTTATCTCTTTCTTTAAACCAGCGAGTACTTTTTTGACTGCATCGGCTATGCGGCAAGGCTTTATCTGCAACCTTAGTCTTCCGGATTCAATCCGGGATAAATCAAGAATGTCGTCTATCAAGCCGGCCAGCTTTTCTGAATCATCATAAATAATTTTAACGAAGTCTTTGCAATTCTCTTTATCCTTGATAGCTCCTGCAAGGAGAGTCTCGGCATAACCTTTAATATTAGTAACGGGAGTCCTTAATTCATGGGAAACGTTGGCAATAAAATCTCTTCTCACCCTTTCAAGCCTTCTCAATTCGGTTATATCGTGGAAAACCAGAACAGCCCCTTCGTTTTTGCCTTCGCACAAAACAGAAGAAGCATGTATAAGCAATATTCTTTCCTGCGGTGATAATATACTTATCTCTTTGCTCAATACTTCCTTTGCCGTTAAGGCTTTGTGAATAAAATCCTGTATTTCAATATTGCGGATTACCTCAATAGGGGTCTTTCCCCGTGCATCTTCGGTTACGTCGAAGAATTCCCTTAGAGTTTTGTTTATTAAAACTATAGCCCCTTTTGAGTCAACTACCATAACTCCTTCGAACATGCTCAAAAGAACCGCTTCCATCCGCGAGCGACTGGATACGGCCTCTTCTATCTTTATTTTAATCTGGTTGCTCATATAGTTGAAAGCTTTGGCCAGTTCCTCTATTTCATCGCCGGTCCTTAAAACCAGCCTGTGAGAAAAGTCTCCCCTGGCAACATTTTTGGCATTCCAGACCATCTCTTTGAGGGGGCGGGAGATAAATTTAGAAAATAAAAAAGTGGCTATTGCTATTATGAAAAAAGCAAACAAAAAGGAAAACAGAAGTATCCTATTCACCCTTGCGGTTACTACTTTAATTTCGGAAAGAGGGATAGATAATCTTACCACTCCGTAAGGTTCATCCTCTCCTAAAACAGTAGCAACATACAGCATGTTTTTCTCAACGGTTGTGCTGAAACGCCTGCTCTGCCCCCTTCCTTCTTCAAGTGCTTCACGGATTTCGGGTCTGTTATAGTGATTTTCGACTTCTCTCAAAGCATTTCCTTCTAATTCAGAATCCCCGTAAACAGTCCCGCCTAAACCTATTATAGTTACCCTTAATCTTAAATCCCGGCCTATGGAATCGGCTATATTATCTAATTCATAAAGCCTGACCCCTTCTGTATAAGCATCTTCGGCTACGGATTTTACCAAACGAATCTCCCGGAAAATATTATTGCGGATACTTTCTACTGTATGTCTTTTTAAATAAGTGTTAAGGTAAGAAAAAACACTTAAAAAGATTATTATGCAGAGTACCAGAAATCCTAAAGTTAGCTTATAATGTATTGGAGCTTTCAATTAATTATTCCTCTTCTCTGAACCGGTAGCCTACTCCTCTCACGGTCTCAATAAATTTAGAAGCTCTTCCCAGCTTCTGCCTCAGGCGTTTAATATGAGTGTCGATGGTACGGGTGGTAACATCGGCAGCCATATCCCACACATCACTTAAAAGACGTTCTCTCGACTGAACTCTTCCTCTTCTTTGCATTAAGGTAACAAGAAGCTTAAACTCCATTGCAGTGAGCTCTATTGTTTTCTTTCCTGTGGTAACCTTATGCCTGGGAATATCTACTATTAAAGGGCCGGAATTTAACATTTCCCGTGTGTTTTCCGGTGTAGATTCTCTCTTTAACACAGCCTTCACCCTTAAGGCCAGTTCTCTGGAACTGAAAGGTTTGGTTACGTAATCATCTGCTCCCAGCTCAAAACCGACAACTCTGTCAATTTCTTCTCCTTTAGCGCTCAATACTATAATCGGTATGCAAGAATGCCTCCTGTCCTGCTTAATCTGACGACAAACTTCAAAACCGTCAATGGTAGGCAACATTATGTCCAGTATAATTAAATCGGGAGATTGTCTATCTAAAACTTCTAAAGCTTCTTCGCCGTCGTAAGCACAGATACAGTTAAAACCTTCCCTCTCTAAGTTATACTTAACCAGACGGGAGATGTTTTTATCGTCTTCGATTATAAGTATCTTTTTTGAAAATCCCATTTTTAAAGACGGTTTTTCTGTTTCTTAATCACTACCATACAAAAGGTGGTGTGTCAAAATAAAATTATTCCTGCCGGTGAAATATAATTCAGTTATCTTTACCGGCGTTTTCAGGCACCTTAAAAACCTTTTTACTGAATAACTCCATAATCTGACCTGTCGGACAAAGGAAATTACACCAAAACCGCGGCACAAACAGAGAAACTCCCAGAAAAATCAAAGCTAAAAGGACAACAGCCAAAGGAGCCGAAGGAAAGGAAAAGGCGGCAAAAGGCTCCGTATATACTAAATCTATATCACTCCACATAAGCAAAGCAAAGAAAATAATAAAAATATAAATCCTTCTTGCTGTGTGCCAAAACCTCAATGCATCTTTTGATAACTTTTTCTTTTTAAAAGGGAGGCGGGAGCAGACTTCCTGCAAAGCTCCATAAGGGCAAATATAGCCGCAATAATAGTTTCTGCCGAAAAAAAAGGATAAGCTGACAGCCAGAAATGCAATTATAAAAACAGGAGAAAAAACTCCCCCTTCACCTCTTGCCCGGTTAGAAATCCAGACAAGCGAAAGGAAGGTTTCGCTCATAAACCCCAATATGACTATACTGGCAAGAAGAAGAAAAAATCTTTTCCCGGAAAAAAATTTTATTCCCAGAAAACTTAATAAAGAAAAAACAAGAAAAAGCGCTATACCGACAATCTCATAAAAGTCTGTTTTTTTTCCTTTTGAAACGAACTCATTACGGCTAAGACGGGATAAGGTTTTGCGAACGGATTTTTTTACCGCCAAACTGCTCATAGTAGCACCACTTACACTATCGACATCTTTTTCAAGCGCTTCATTTATGCTTAGACCATTCCAGATTTCAAAAAAAGAATTTTCATATAATCGTTTAAAAAACGAGGGGGACTCGCTGTGAGAAACAACTGCTATCCCTTTTATTTTTAAATTCCCGTTTAATCCGATAAATAATTTTAAGGGCCCTCCATAACCTTCTATATCTCTATCCTGGACAGTATTGGGCAGAAGATAGCCTAAAGGTGCGCCTTCTGAACCGATTACCTCAAAACCTCCCTGGAAAGAATAAATTTCCCTTAGCCCATAGGCCTTGGGGAAAATATCCTGCGCCGCGGAAAGAGCAGTCTTTTCAAGATTATATTTTCCTGAATATTCACCTGAAGGCAGGTAATGATACCTGGCATATACAGCCAGAAGAGATAAGATAAGCAAAAACACCTGCAGTGTTTTTACGGTAAAGTTTTTACCTGAAGAAACCACAACCAATAAAGTCTACCTTTTAGATTTTTCGGCCAGCCGGTAAAGTCTATGGCTGATTCGGGGATTTAGACTTTCCTGTTTTACTCTCCATTCCCAGTTACCTTCAACTGTTCCCGGAAAATTCATTCTGGCTTCCTTTCCCAATCCCAGTATGTCCTGCATCGGCACAATAACTATGTTAGCAACTGATTCCATAACCAGCCTGACAAATTCCCAGCAGATTTCCTTATCTCCTACCTCATGCCCCAGATAATCAAAAAGTCTTCTCTTTTCATTTTCCCCTGCTTCATTATTAAACCAGCCTCTTACTGTATTGTTGTCATGAGTACCGGTATAGACCATGCAGTTTTTAATATAATTATGGGGTAAATAAGGGTGGTTCTCGTTGTCTTCTCCAAAGGCAAACATCAACACCTTCATCCCGGGGATATTAAAATCTTTCATTACCCGCTTTACGTCGGGAGTTATTGTGCCCAAATCCTCAGCTATTATGGGAAAGGGATTAAACTTCCTGAAAAGAGTATTCAGAAAATCCCTGACAGGAACTTTAATCCATTTGCCGTTTATTGCCGTAGACTCGTTCGCCGGTACCTGCCAGAAGGCAACCAATCCCCGGAAATGGTCTATTCTCAGCATATCAAATAATTTCAGATTGTGAGAAAATCTCTTTATCCACCAATCATAACCGGAATCCTTTAAGGTCTTCCAGCGGTATACCGGATTCCCCCATAATTGGCCGGTTTTACTGAAATAGTCAGGAGGAACCCCTGCCACAAAATCTGCCTTTTTAAGTCTGTTCAATTTGAAGATTGCAGGATTGCTCCAGACATCGGCACTATCGTAATTTACATATATGGGCATATCCCCGATTATTTTTATTCCCTTTTTATGAGAATATTTTTTTAAGCCTGACCATTGTGTGTAGGCAAGATATTGTATAATTTTTTCTCTCCTTATTTCCTTCGAGAAATCTTCTTTGAGCTCCCGCAAAGTCCGGGCGTCTCTGTCTCTTATCTCTTTAGACCAATCACTCCAAACTTTGCCCCCGAATTTAGCTTTAAGGACCACGAATAGAGAGAAATCTTCCAGCCAGGAGGAATTACGGGAACAAAAACTCTCATATTCTCTGCTTTCCCCCTTAAACTTATTGCAGGCCTTATTCAAAATATCTTCTTTGTACTTTATGGCTGATTCGTAATTTACCTTATCCCGGGGGAAATCTACAACTTCCAATTCTTTCTTCTCCAGATATCCTTCTTTTTTCAGCAAAACCGGACTCAAAAAATAAGGATTACAGGCAAAAGCAGATACGCTGCTGTAAGGAGAATTGCCGTGAGAAGGGTTTATGGGATTCAAAGGCAGAACCTGCCAGAACTTCTGGCCTGATTTTTTTAAAAAATCGATGAACTTGTAGGCGGAAGGGCCAAAATCGCCTATTCCGTAATCAGAGGGAAGAGATGTTATATGCAGCAATATGCCGCTTCCTCTTTCTCTCATAAAATTCAGCTGATTGCGCATTAACTGTTCCTTCAAAAAAACCTCCTTTATCGGCTAATAATCAAAGCTGCCGGAAAATATTTTAATACATTCCTTAAATAGATTTTACTCTTTAGCTTGGTTCCCGAACCACTGATACAATCTATGGCTGGAGTGGCTTTAGTGAAAGGTAAAATTACACAAGTATCTGTCCATACCTCAGCCAGCGGTAACTCGTCTTTTTTGATCAAAGAAGTAAAAAATCTCGGTACTATCGCCACGCACCAACGATTCCTGTACTTCCTACCGAAAGCTATAACGTTATGGCTGAATTTACCCTTTGTCTTTAAAACAACATACTCGCCCTTAAGGAATAACTCTCTGTTTAACGCCCGGGCCCGGATAAGTTGATGAGCAAGGAACATTTTTAGCTTTCCATCGCCTTTTGATGCGAAGATATTTTGAAAAAATGTTTTTTTGTTGCCGCCGGACTCCCTTTTTAAATATCTGAGGCTCTTTATCCTTTCCTCGAAATCTACAGGCCTGCGATTATCCGGGTCGACAAAACTTAAATCCCAGAATTCACTGCCCTGGTAAAAATCAGCTACTCCTGCTGAAGCAGCTTTTAAGACCAGCTGGGATAAGGAATTAAATATACCGAAATAAGCTATTTTTTCCTGAAAGGTTAGAAAAGACTTAAGGAATTTATCACTTTTTGACGGAGATAATATTTTTTCACAAAACTCAATATAGGCATCTTCATATTCTGTGTCCGGCCGCAGCCAGGCTGTATGGACTTTAGCTTCCCTGACTGCTTTTATTAAATAGCTCTTCAACCTGCCTTTGAATAAACTCTCTATTTTCTGAGAAAAGGGAAGATGTGCAATAAGAGTCTGGTAGAGAAAATATTCGTCATTTGAGTCGGGAAACATAATACGATTAATAATTTTTTTATTTTTTCTGTTTAACCTGGCCCATAGTTTAATATTATCCTCCCACTCCTTGGGTATTTCAGAAATTACATTAAGCCTGGCCCGGGCATCCTCTCCTCTTTTTGTATCATGCGTTGAGGTAGTATTCATACTTCTGGACCAATTAGCTGAACGCCTTTTGTTAAACCCGTGAAATTCTTCGATAGTTTTGCCGAACGCAGAAAGAGTTGAACCCACTTCATTCAAGGAAAGGAGACGATTGTAAACATAAAGAGTGGTATCCTCAAAACCTTTGGCTACAAGAGGTCCGGTAAATTGCTGGAAACGCATAACGAAATGCAGCCATTTTTCCTTGTCTTGTTGGGTTAAAGAAGTACTGTAATCCAGGAGCAGAAATTTTCTTATAAACTGCAACTCATTTATAAAATCAGGTATCCGCTTTACCGCTTTTTTAATCACCTGATTTATGCGCTTTATATCGACATCCCTGAAAGTCTTTTCGTTAACATAGGTACGGTAAACAGGAAAAAGAGCCAGAACTTCAACCAGAGCCCTTTTT
>WJKZ01000030.1 GCA_014728785.1 Candidatus Omnitrophota bacterium | reverse complement strand
CCACGTTTACCAACTCGCCTATTGTTTTTTAAACCTAACTTTGTGCGTTCGCTAATAAGTTGACTTTCAAATTCTGCAAAGGCCCCGGCTATCTGAAAAAATAAACGACCCTGGGCGGTTGTAGTGTCGAACGCTTCAGTTATACTTATAAAATCAATATTAAGTTTTTCCCATTCCTTTAACACATTTAAAAGATGTTGAAGACTACGGCCTAACCGGTCAAGCTTCCAAACTAAAACAACATTAAACTTATTGGACCTGGCGGCAATCATTAAATCATTAAGCGCCGGACGGGTGCTTTTAGTTCCGCTTATCTTATCGGTGTAAACCTTGCAGATACTAAAGCCGTGGTCTTTAGCATATTTCTTAATTGCTTTTTCCTGGTGCTTTGGTTCCTGGTCTTCTGTAGATACCCGGCAATAAATAGCGGTCTTCAATTAATCGCCTTCCTGTCTATAAGGACTATTTTTAAGAAGCCTTCGCAGTTTTTCCCGCCTGGGGTGCCAGGTAAAACAAAGCCGCTTAATCTTTTTATTAAGACGCCTGTTAAACCTGTTTTTTTCCCGCTTCTGACTAATAAGCCAATAATCCTTATACTTGTTTTTCCAGTTCATAAGATACACCTTTTAACGTGTGCGGGGTTAAAGCAAAAAAACTTGACGCAAGATAAAGAAATAATAAACTAGGATGTGATGAGATACACGCACGCCTTAAATTCATGTCCCAAACTTGCTTTAACCTATCCGCCGTTATCATTGTATCATTATACAATTTTCTAAACAATCTTCTTCTGCTAAACGTTCGTCTAAATCCTTAGCAAGAATAATTAACATATTTTCCTGCTGCATAACCTGTTTTTCAAGCTTACCAAGACGGATAAATATGTTTTCCTGTCTTTTAGCTATTCGGTCCTGAATTTTACTTATACGATCAACCACTTTAAATAAATCGTCATTTATGGGTGTGGCCGAAGGGGGGCTAATTGGACGGGAATTATTTAAAATCAGGATAAACCCCCCTTCGGTTATTGGCTGGTAATCTTGTTAAAATACTATTAATTGTTTTATCAACCCATATTTTATTATGGACCTGATTAACTATAACGGTTTCATAAGGAAGAATTAAAAAGCCCACTTAATCGCCTTTATTGTTTTTGTTTTTTTCTTCAAGTATCTTTAAGATCTTGTCTAACGCCCTTTCGCTTAATTCTATACCGTCTATAATACTATAACATACTATAGTCATTTCTTTTAAATATAACTGGCCTTTAGATGTTTGGCCGAATACTAGCGTGTTTTCTCCATTTCTAATATTATTTATTTCTTTCATATCTTACCACCTATCATTAAAATTAATGTTATTATCTTCTTCGATTATAAGGCCTACTTCGATAAATTGATCTATCCATTTAATTGCGGTTTTTTTATTCATTCCAAAGAAAAGCATAAGTTGACGGCCGAAGTCAGATCTGGGGATATTACTTATTTTGATATTGTTTTCTAGAAGGTAGTCGCGGAATTTTGGAAGTTGTTTATAGATGTTGTAAGCCATATTATCAAAGGGGGATATATATATCATAGTATTTAAAGACTACGTTAACGATTGTTAAGGAAAATTATATAAGAATATATTGCATTTATGTTAATTCCTTTTAGCCTGGGGAATGTTTCCACCCGAAATATTATAATATTAACTACTTCTATTATTTAGTTCCATACGAAATAAGGGGGTTCCAGGGGGGTATATATCTTTATTATTTTTAAAAAAAAAAGAAAAAAACTATTTCCCCTAGGGGAAATAAATTAACAATAGTTAATTTTCGCCTAGTTCCTTTAACTCGTTTTCCATTTTAGCTTGATAATACTTTTGTCGTGTTTTGTAATACTTCGCCTTTGCTTCCTTAACCTTTTTCTTTTGCTCGTAACGTTGTTTGTTCTCAATTACTGCAACCATTTTCTTTTTTATATACTTCCCATAAATTTCTTTTTTTACATAGATACTAAAAGGCTTCGTTCGCCATTTTTTCCTTTTACGCCTTCGGCCTAACGGGTCCTTTTCATAAGCATAAAATTCTAAAACCCGGTTCCATTCCCCACCGCCAGAATTTAAAACTTCGACCATATAGTTACCGCGATAAGATCTTAAAAACTTTAAAAGTTCTTCGTCTTCAGGTGCTGTAATAATAACGCAGCTTGTAATATCTCGGATAGTGTCAAAATTAGATTGTAGTTCGTAAGCGTCCCCCATATCTAAAAAGTGCTTGTATTTACTTCCGTGCTTCGCTGCGTCGTCCCATATAAGAAGGGGGTTTCTTACTTTAGCTTTCCAATAAATAGCTTGCTGCGGTGTTAAACTATCCCAAAACTCTTTGTTTTTAAGTTCCTTTGTCCGTTCTAAGACTTCGTCCATAGTAAAAAGGGTATACTTATCTATTAACAACCTGTAAGCTTCAAGCCTAGATAAACCCATTATCCCTTGTAAAATCTCACGGCCTAGATGTATTGCGCTAGTGCTTTTTCCTTTACCGAATGCCCCAGATATAATCGCGCCAACATATCCACCGGAATAATAAGCCCTTATAGCCTTGCGCCCGAAAGTTGTATAGTCTTTTAAATTTATCCGGTCAGGTAGTTTCATAACAACACCACATATATATATAAAGTAATTATTTTATAGTTTTTTTTGTCTTATTGGCCGGCTTCGCTTTCGGCCAAAGCGTCTATATTATTACTCTAGAATATGTATTATATACTAATCATTAAGGCCTATATCGTCTTCTTTCATATCGCTTTTATACATTCCGAAGCCTTCATTTTCTAACAACTGTAAAATAAAATGATGTAACCTTTTACTAGCTTCTAAATTAATTTCTTTTTTAATCTTTAAAACTAGGTCTGGGTCGTCTGCAAGTTCTGGGCTTTCAGACTTCCAAAAAGTAAGGCCGCCCGCTTTCCAATCTGTTAGCTTCCCGTCTACAAATTCGTTAACGGTGTCGACAAGCTGCGGGCCGTCTTTAATGTTAATTAGATCATTTCTTAAACATTCCACCCGGTCGATATATTCCGAAGTCCCATAAGTTTCGCTGCAAAGATCTAGATCTTTACGCCAACGGTCGTTAAGTCCTATTCGGTCTTTCCAGGCCGGTTTATAGCTGTTCTTCGCTTCCGTCATTATCCCCAAGTCTGCTAATAAAGCCTAAGATATAGCTTTGAAGGGTGTTAATATATTTTGCGTTTACTTCGTCAACTTTTGAATATGCCTTATTAAGTTCCGCCATAACTTCTTCTATAGTGTTAACTTGCGGGTTAGTCTTAATCTTTTGAATTGTTTGTTTTTCTATTACATCTACTTGTTTTTCTAACTGTTTTTTATAATCTGTTAATCCTTCGTTAAACTTTTTATCTTGAAGAAGTGCTTTGATAATTTCTATACTGTTTTCTACCTGTGTCTGTGCTTCGCTTCCTTGCGTAAGGCAATTTAAAAACCTTTCAATTTGGCCCGGTAAGTGGGCTTTTATTTCGTATTCCTTCATTTAATTATATACCCCCTGTAAACTTAGGTAACAAAAACAATATTACAATTATAACCGCAGCAATTACCGCCATAATAATAATTATCCAAAGAATATCGAAGGGCACCGTTCGCTTTTTCTTCAGATAACGCCTAAGCATTTCTAGCCTTGCAGCAAAACCCAATCTTACAAGTTTATCGGTCGTATAAATACCACGGGGCCAAAGACGGCAAACAAGATAATTATTAAGATCAACCATTTTAAAACCGTAAGCTTTAACGCTGTGGTTCTTATTAATTGGTTTTTCTCTAACTTTTTTTCTAAATTCTAAATTGTCTATAACTTCCGCTATTTGTTTACCACGGCCTAAAGCTTCCATTTGAACGGGTTTTTTATTTTTAATAACTTGATCTATTTGTTTATGTGGGTCTTCAAATTCTGTCATTCTTTACCCCCTTCTTTAAGCATTAATGCAATAGAAAATATTTCGCGTTTAAGGACAAGTTCGCCGCTTAATATTAGATATATTAAACTAATAATTATAAACATTAAACCGGTAACATTATAATCTAAAAAATATAATACATATCCAAAAGCAAAAACAATCCCGAATATAATAAAAGATATAACGGCCCATTTGTTAATATTGGCCCTAGCTTCTTTTATTCGTTTTGTGTCTTCTTTTGTTAGATCTAAATATTTAAACATTTATTTACACCCCGTCCCCTTCTTCTTGTTTTGCAGCGTAATAAATTTCTTTAATATCATTTGTATTAAATTTTTCTGTCCATTGGTTAACCGCTTCAGCTTCGTAAATATCTACGTTTTCGTCTATACTTTCGTGTGCAATACAACCACGGGCGCCCGCCAAAGTGTGTATAGGGTCTTTACCTGTATTAATAACGCTAGCTTCTTGTTTATTATAAACAAATTCCCGTTTTCCTTCGGGTTTTTTATCCGCCCAAGCCAGATCTAAAAGACCGGTAAGCGTCTTAATAACAATAAGTTCTTTTCCGCCGGGCGGTCTTTCATACCAAAGATTAGCTTTAGTTGACTTTATTTTATGGCCTAAAAACATATCGCCAAAAAGAATAAGTCCTATTCCCATTATAAGAAGAAATCCTAATAGGGAATTAAATAAAATTATTTGACTAATTACAATTGCGATAAATATTATTCCAATTCCGCTTATTACTAATTTTGCTTCTAACCACATTTATTTAACTTCCTTTCGGGGTAAAAGTCCCTTTTTTTGTTTTTGGTGTTGGTATTCGTGCAAAGTCTGGGTTGTTGAATATTTAATTTCACTACTTGTAATTTTATCTAAAAGCTTTGCGTCAATACTCATAGACGCTTTAATATCGTTTTGATACCAAGTCATAAGGTCCCAAGCTAAGTCTATTTGTCCTTCGCAAAAATATTCTAAAATTGCCCAAACCATTAGAT